>JAZLHB010000042.1:0-5637 GCA_045616565.1 Akkermansia sp.
GACGGAAGGCATCCGGGCCGTGGGTTTCCGCATGGCCTATACGGAAACCCACGCCGGCGCAAGGTATCATACCTTGAACGCCTCCCTTTTACCACAGCGAATTAATAGAGCCACGGGTGTAAACCCGTGGGGTAACCACCGCCCAAACGTCTCCTTGCCGAACCCGCCCTCCGGGCGGGTGGATGGCGTCTCCCTGGCAGCGCTATATTCTCTTGCGGATTTGTTGTATCCGCGCTACAATGCGGGCAGATGAACGCAACGCAAATCCGTGAAGTCCTGGAGCGTGCCGGGGTGGCCCCCAGCAAGGCTCTGGGGCAGAATTTCCTGGTGGATGAGAACATCGCCCGGTGGATTGTGGCCCAGCTGGAGATAGGGCCGCAGGATTGCGTGGTGGAGGTGGGCCCCGGAACGGGAGCGCTCACGGAGCATATTGCCCCGCTCTGCCGCAAGCTCATTCTGGTGGAGTTCGATGCCCGCCTGGCCGCCTACCAGAAGGAGCGCTGGGCCGGGGATGCCCATGTGGAGGTGCACCATGCGGACGGCGCGTCCTGGAACCCGCTGCCCCTGTTTGCGGAGCAGCCGGTGAAGTTCATGGGCAACCTGCCGTATTCTGCGGGCGGGGCCATCCTGTCCAACTTTCTCACCTCACCCTGCGCGGTTTCGCGTGCGGTGGTGATGCTGCAGAAGGAGTTTATCGACCGCATCCTGGCGCAGCCGGGGGATGATGCCTACGGGCTTCTCTCCCTGCGCATCCAGATGGATTGGGTGCCGCGTGCGCTCAAGACGGTGCCGCCGGAGGCGTTTTCCCCGCGCCCCAAGATTGATTCCACGGTGATGCTGCTCACGCCGCAGCCAGCGGGGGAGCTGCCGCCGTACGACCACCGGCTCATGGATGAGCTGATGCGCCGCTGCTTCTCCCAGCGCCGCAAGCAGATGCACAAGCAGCTGCCGGATTCCCCCGCCTGGGCGGATGTGGCGCAGCGGCTCGGCATTTCCCCCACCGCCCGCCCGGAGGAGCTGGGCCTGCGCCAGTGGGTGGAGCTCACCAATGCATACGACCCCCACCCGCTCCACGCCACCCCGCAGTGCGGGGAAGAGCTTTTCGATGTGGTGGATGAGGCGGACAAGGTGCTGCGCCGGGCCACGCGCCGCGAGGTGCACGGGCAGGGGCTCATCCACCGCGCCGTGCATGTGCTGGTGTTCAACAAGAAGCATGATTGCCTGCTGCAGAAGCGCTCCCGCCTGAAGGACCGCCAGCCGGGCGTGTGGGATTCCTCCGCAGCCGGGCACCTGGATGCCGGGGAGGACTACGAGACCGCCGCCCGCCGCGAGCTGGAGGAGGAGCTGGGTATCACGGATGCCCGCCTGGTGGAGGTGGCCACCCTGCCGCCCACGGAGGGCACCGGCATGGAGCATGTGCGCCTTTACGCCGCGCTCTACAGCGGCCGTGTCACTTTCCCCGCCGCGGAGATTGAGGGCGTGCTCTCGTTCCCCGCGCGGCTCATCGATACCTGGCTGGAGCGCCGCCCGCAGGATTTCGCCTCCAGTTTCGCCCTTTGCTGGCAGAAGGTCCGCCCCATGATAGATGCCTAACCCGCTTTACCCGCCATGCAGAACATTCCCATGCCGCTTTTAGGTCACAGTTTAGAGGACACCCTGGGCATCCGCACGCTGCCCGCCCGTGAGGACGGGCTGGCAGAGGCGGAGCTGGAGGTGACGGAGCGCTGCTGCCAGCCCTTCGGCATGGTGCACGGCGGCGTCAACCTGGCGCTCGCGGAGAACCTGGCGGGGCACGGCTCCATGCGCCTGTGCAGGGAGGGTGAAGCCGTGTGCGGCATGCAGGTGAACGGCAGCCATGTGGCTCCCGCGCCCCTCGGCTCCACTCTTCACGCCACCGCGCGCCTGCTGCACCGCGGCTCCAAAACCCATCTCTGGAACGTGGATATCACCTGCAACGGCACGCTGGTTTCCACCGTCCGCGTTACCAACTATATCATCCGCCCCGCATGAGCACGGACCCGCAAGCGGTGATGCATCTGCTGGACGGCGCATGCCGCTCCCGCTGCTCGTTTGCGCTGTTCCGGCGCGCGAACGACGATGATTTCCAGCTGGTGGTGCAGCGCGCGGCGGATGCCGAGGTGCTGCCGGATATAGCCGCGCTGGCGGGCCGCACCGGTTTTGTGGCGGTGCCCTTCCAGGCGTCTGCGGACTGCCCGCCCGTGTTGATACACGCGGATGCCACGGCCCGCAGCTGGGATGAGATGGCGGCGGCCCTGGAATCCCTGCACCCGCAGGAGCCGCTGCCGCAGGCTTCTCCGCAGTCCGTCTCCGGCAAGGCGGAGTACATGGCGGCGTTCGGCAAGGCCATGGATGTGCTCCGGAGCCGCACTCTCCACAAGGTGGTGCTTTCCCGCACGGAGGTGGTGCCTGCCCCCTGCATCTCCCCGGCGGAAACCTTTATGCGCGCTTGCGAGGCCTACCCGCAGATGATGGTGTGTCTCTTCCACAGCCCGCAGACCGGAACCTGGCTCTCCGCCACGCCGGAGCTCCTGCTCCTCGGGGGCGCGCAAGGCTGGCGCACCATGGCGCTCGCGGGCACCATGCCCATTCTGGAGGGGCGCTTCCTGGCAGACTGGAACGCCAAGAACAGGGAAGAGCAGGGGTATGTTGTGGAGTTCATGCGCGAATCCCTGGCCCGCTTCTCCCCAGACGTGCAGGAGGAAGGCCCGCGTGTTTCCCCCGCCGGGCACTTGGCGCATTTG
Source organism: Akkermansia sp. (assembly GCA_045616565.1). Classification (GTDB taxonomy): domain Bacteria; phylum Verrucomicrobiota; class Verrucomicrobiia; order Verrucomicrobiales; family Akkermansiaceae; genus Akkermansia. The sequence continues at coordinate 2,763 of JAZLHB010000042.1, forward strand.
CGCACGGATTTCCGTTTCACGCTGCCCGCCGGCACGGATCCCGCAGAGCTGCTGGCGGCACTGCACCCCACCCCTGCGGTGTGCGGGCGCCCCACGGATGCGGCGCGTGCTCTCATTGCGCGCATGGAATTCTCGCCGCGCCGCTATTACAGCGGGTTTTTCGGGATGCTGGATGCCTCCTCGCGCACGGAGCTGTATGTGAACCTGCGCTGCATGGAGATGTTTGCGGATGCGGTGGCGCTGCACGCGGGCGGCGGCCTGGTGCGGGAGTCTTCCGCAGAATCGGAATGGCAGGAGACGCAGGAGAAGATGAACACCCTGCGCCGGTTGATTTCATAGGTGATACACCATGCTCAGCGATAAACAGAATATCCTTCAGCTCGCGGCCCTGCTGCACGCGCACGGTGTGCGGCATGCGGTGCTGTGCCCCGGCAGCCGCAATGCGCCCATTGTGCACACCCTGCTGGAATGCGGGTTGTTCTCCTGCCACCGCGTCACGGATGAGCGCAGCGCGGCCTTCGTGGCGCTCGGCCTGGCCCAGCATCAAAACGCCCCCGCCGCCGTGGTGTGCACCAGCGGCACGGCCCTCCTGAACATGCACCCCGCCGTGGCGGAGGCTTTCTACCAGCAGGTGCCGCTCGTGATTGTTTCTGCAGACCGCCCCGCCGCCTGGATCGGCCAGCAGGACGGCCAGACCCTCCCCCAGCCCGGCGTGTTCGGCTCTCTGGTGCGCCGCGCTGTGAATGTGCCGGAAGTTTATGACGAAACGACCGCGTGGCATGCCAACCGCCTTGTCAACGAGGCCCTGCTGGCATGCCGCCACCGCGTGCCGGGCCCCGTGCACATCAACATGCCCCTCAGCGAGCCGCTGTACAACTTCTCCGTTCCGCAGCTGCCGCAGGTGCGCGCCATCACCCGCTGTGCATCCCTGCCCAAGCTCCCCGCCCGCACCATGCTGGTGTTCGGCCAGCTGCACGGGGCGCCGGAGCCGCCGCCGGGCTACCTGTGCATTGCGGAAAACCTTTCCAACACGCGCGGTATCCGCCGCGTGGACGAATTGCTGCCCGATGCCGCTCTCCCCGTGCCGGAGCTGGCCGTCACGCTCGGCGGCCACATTCTTTCCAAGAAGTTCAAGCAGTATCTGCGCGCGCACCGCGTGGAGCACTGGCACGTCTCCCCGGAGGGAGAGGTGGTGGATACCTTCTGCTCGCTCACCCGCGTGCTGGAGATGCCGTATGCGGATTTCCTGCGGGCTCTCCCGCCCTGCGCGGATACGGGCTTGGCGGATGCCTGGTGCAATGCGGAGAACAACCTGCCCGCGCCCGATGCAGGGCAAGACCTTGCCCTGGCCGCCACCAAGGCGCTTATGGGGCAGCTGCACAGCGGCGATACCCTGCAGCTGGGCAACAGCTCCGCCGTGCGCCTGGCACAGCGCTTCCCCCTGCCGCAAGGCGTGGCCGTGCGCTGCAACCGCGGCACCAGCGGCATTGAGGGCTCTCTCTCCACCGCCGTGGGATGCGCTGCCGCATGCGCGCCCGCACGCTGTTTCTGCCTGCTCGGCGATCTCAGCTTCTTCTATGACATGAACGCCCTCTGGAACGCCGTTCCCAAGGACAACCTGCGCATTGTCCTGCTCAACAGCAGCGGCGGCCGCATCTTCAACACGCTTCCCGGCATGCCGGGGCAGGGCGCCTCGCATGATGCCATCTCCGGCTCCCATGCCCAGTCCGCCAAAGCCTGGGCGCAGTCATGCGGGCTGGAATATTTTCCCGTCTCCTCCCATGCGGAGCTTCCCGCCGCCATGCAGGCCCTGGCCGCTGCCAAATCCGCCGCCCTGCTGGAGATTTCCTGTCCATCCTAATCCATCCTCATTCTCATGAAAACATACCTTCTTTCCCTCGCCCTCATCCTCGCCCTCCCCCTGGCGGCGGGTGAAAAATCCAAGGCTCCCAAAACCCTGCCCGGGGGATGGGTGCTGGAGTGGAACGACGAGTTCAACGGGTCCAAGCTCAACCCCAGGAAATGGCAGCCGGAGCTGGGCGTTATCCGCAATGTGGGAGCCGCCCAAACCTACACGCGGGACTGCATCCAGTTCAAGAAGGGCAAGCTGGTGCTCATGACAGAGGCCAGGGAAACCCCCGTGAGCAACTTCAAGGAAGGCTCCAGCAAGTGGTTCGAGCAGCGCAAGACCATGCCCTACAAGAGCGGCTCCATCACCACCCGCGGCATCAAGACCTTTTTCCACGGCCGCCTGGAGGTGCGCGCCAACATCCCCGGCAACAAGGGCGCCTGGCCCGCTATCTGGCTCATCTGCGAAAACCCCTGGGGCTGGCCCCAGTGCGGGGAAATCGATATCATGGAGCACGCTTCCCAGCAGCACGATATGTGCCACGCCACCATCCACTGGGGGAAGAACGGCGGCGACCAGGATGCCGTGGCCACCAACCACCCCAAGGTGGACGGCCTTACAGGCAATTTCCACCTCTACTGGATGGAGTGGGACGAGAAGCAGATCCGCCTCGGCGTGGACAAGCAGACCATCACCACCCTGGACACGGATACCGTTACCTATCCCGATGGCCGAAAGCCTTTCAACAAGGGCGGCTACCTTATCATCAACACCGCCGTGGGAGGCCCCAAGACCATGACGGAAGCCCCGGACGCCTCCCAGTACCCCTGCAAGATGGAGGTGGACTATGTGCGCTACTATGTGAAAAAGTAGAGCGCACGTCAAAAAACGCCGCTCCGGCAGATTTGTAGCGGCGACGGGTGCAAAATGGGCGGGGATGCCGAGGACAAGGGCAGCTATTCGGCAAAAAGGCTTTGCAGGGTATCAAGCCCACCCCATACTACCCTAGCCTGGAGGGGGTAAGGG
>JAZLHB010000043.1:0-18300 GCA_045616565.1 Akkermansia sp.
TTCCGACCTCGGCTCGCCTAGCGGAGTGCACGGAAGTGCGCGCCAGTGCAAGGGTGTGCCGGAAAGGGTGTCCAGGGCGTGCAGTACCGCGAACCTTGCCAAAACTGCCCGAAACACTTTTGCTGAAATATCAGGCGGTTACGAAAACAGAAAAGAGCCGCAGGGAAATATCCTGCGGCTCCGGTTGGATACCCACGCCCAACGCAAACGAAATCGGCACAGCCACCACAAGTGCACATGTGCCCCAATGATTGTTTCCCTGTTTTGCAATGCGCTTATGGACAATTGTTAAGAAATTCCATTACCATCCCACAACTCTCCTGAAACACCGGCAAATGCCGGTGCTTTCCTTGTAATCAGCGGATTTGCAGGGCGGCTTTCCGAGTGGGTGGGTGGAACATGTGAGTCTGGATCTTGATTCCGTGTTGCCATCGGCCGCGGGGGCAGCTGGAAATGGCGAGATTGAGGGGGCCTTTTCGAACCAAAGAGAGGTCTTGGGGCTACGGATGCAAAAACATGCCAAAAAAGTTAAGCCTATAACACATTGTATTTTAAACTAATGCGTATTCGATTAGGCTTGGCGTGATTTTTTTGAAAAAAAATTCTGAATTTTGGCCTTCAGCCTGCTTATATAGGGTAGAGATTGCCATCGGCCGCGGGGGCGGCTGGAAGTGGCGAGCTCACCCAAAATACATACAAAACCAAAAATCGTAAAGTTATGAATACAGGAAACACATATGGCATACATGTGCTCGACCCAAATCACTTGGCAGAAGCCAGGGATTACCCTGTTCCGTTCGGCTCTTTCACCCCATTCGTGGGGACCGAGCCCGTTACCATGCTCGTTCAACTGACAAGTGCGCACGAAAAATACAATTAGGCCGAATTTTAAGCTTGACACCAGACAAGATTACATGCGATTATTAGGATAATTAAGGAACTCTTCGTTCCACATGCACAACATGAAGATCAAGAAACAACTAATTCAATAAAACCCTTTTATGAACACGACCGATACATCATACAACAACAATAACCCGGTCTCTCCCAAGGACCTTATGGTGAAAAATATGTAGAATGGATAGCAGAAAGGGATGCGTGGACGGCTGTTTACAATGCCGATAACTATAGCGCACATTTATCAGAGTAAACAATTATACAGTAAAATGAATCGCATATTTAACTTTTTGTCTTGTTTTCTAATTACAAGCATTGCTTTTTCTCAATATGCAGAAGCTCGTGTCGCCCCTCGTCAATTACATTCTTGTGTGATGATAAATGACCAAGAATATTGCAAAATACGTATTCAGGGATTTAATAATGGGAAACAGTTGTTGAAGGTCACAATATACAGAGGACAGCAAATACTGGATGAAATAACAATATTACTTAGGTCGCAGTACGATTATTCGCGGGAAACAGATAGACAAATTATTGGAATTAAAGGTAGTAACTATAACCACACCTCTCGAGTACTAACGGTTGAGTTAGTTGGAAAGGCTACTCCATCTATCTATTACTTTAAAATAGACAATGATGGACATATTCTTCATATTTCCAGTTAACCCGCATACTATTTCGCAATAGTTCGGTCTCACTTACTTCACGAGGATAATCTCACCAAAATGCAACACGTTTATTCCAAAATCGGCTCAATGTGAATTCGAAAGGGTAATAAAATGAAGATGTCAATAAAAAACATAACAAAAAGAGGAATATGGTGCTTTTGTTTCGCTGTTTCTGTTATCATAGTGGTGGTTATGTATACATGCAGCAGAGAAGTGTCTCAGAGCAGCGAAAATAACAGGGCTGTATTGCCTCCCTACGCTCATTTTTTTAAGATTCCTAAACAAAAAAATCCGCGTTACCCTATGATATTTGAATCTGAAGGGATGATGGACTATTCATCTATTATTATTTTTGAAGCAGATTCAGAATGGATAAAAAAAATTGTCCAATGTAATGGGTTATCACCCGATCCTTCCCAAGTAGGTATTTCAACTATAGCACGCAATGCAAAATACTTGGGGTTAAAACAGATTTCTGATGTTATAGATTCAAATACGTGGAACTCATTCGAAATTAAATCCGTGCAGGTTTTCAGCAATGGTGAGACTTATAAGGTGTATTTCGAATTATATACAAATACAAAACAAACAATAGTTGTATTGCACTTCCATTCAGTAGAAAAAGTAATATGAAAATACGTTCATGCAAACTCTCTGGGTTGTCTCAATGGACTGTGTATAATACAGGCATGAAGCGTACAGCCCTCAACAACATTCCTACTTTTGCCATTACGGCAGAGACAGTAACGGTGGACAAATTTGTGGTGTCTCGGAAAGACAATGCAAGTATTACGTCAGCAGCTTGCTCGTACCTATGCAACATCCGGTATGACTATCACCCACACGGATAGTTGTGGCAATACTACAACACATTTATCCCCCAATCACGTCATAAATCACATCAATGTGAATGCAAACGCGTAATGTTAATGCGCTTTATAAAACATTGATAACGCGCCTTTTCCAAAAGGTTTCTACAACCCGTTATGAGTCATGGCAAATTTTAGGGTAATTTTCAGAAAATGGGGTTAATATTTACAAAGTGTTTATATACAATGTTTTAGAGTCACTAAAAATCACAGTCACAAAAAGGCTAGTTCAAAAAGCCCCTTTTCATGAAAATGGAGAGGGGCTTTCCTGGTACGACCGGCGCGATACGCGATCTGTGGTGAAAGTCCACAAGGTGCCGTGATGATGCGGAATCCCAAACCTGAAGGACAAAGTTGCGGGGAGGCAACGAACCGAGGGAGAGGAAATTCGAGGCGGTATCCTGACTACGCGTGTAGTCAGGATACCGCCGTATGGCGCAGGCGATTCTAGGAAACCAGCCCCTCCCCTTCCTTTGGGGGATGGCAAAAACAGGCGGGTGGAGAATAGGGAAGCGAAAGTGATTTGAACTCGGGCGGAAAGACGAGGGGGCATCTTTCACGGATTTGGCAAGGGTTTGCAATTCATACCGATGACCCCGATTGCACACTATCCTTGTAATTCATTGCCTGTGTGAGCCTTGTAATCGGGCAACGAGAATCTCGAACTTTTTTCCATGGAAAAACCGCTGGTTTGGGCTGTTCCTTTTGTTTTATGTTTTCACAACCAACTCAAAATGAGTATACTGCGATTTTCCGACCTCGGATCGCCTAGCGGAGTGCACGGAAGTGCGCGGCAGTGCAAGGGTGTGGCGGAAAGGGTGTGGCGGAAAGGGTGTCCAGGGCGTGCAGCACCGCGAACCTTGCCAAAACTGCCCGAAACACTTTTGCTGAAATATCAGGCGGTTACGAAAACAGAAAAGAGCCGCAGGGAAATATCCTGCGGCTCCGGTTTGATACACGGAGAGGGATTTGAACCCCCGACCAACTGCGTGAAAGACAGCCATATGCCCTTTCCCTGTTTCTGCACTGTGATCTTCCGTCGAGCTATCACTCCGCGCGCCTGCGGCGCGCTCTTTTACCCGCCCTACCGGGCGGGTGGTTGACATCTGCCGTTGCGCATCTCTGGCCGCCTTTACTGACAAAATTCCAAGAGAGGGGAACCGTATGGGACCTAATGGTTGCCTCATGCCAAAACTCCCCGAATTTTCTCCCTTTCTTATGCATTGTAATTTCGCGCCTTACAAACACGCCGCGATTTTTTTTGAAAAAAATCATTTTTTGTTGTACATTTTGTCTTCTGGGTGCTTAATAGGGTATAGAAAGCGCATGACCTGCATCGCCACAGCTCCTGTTTCACGCCGCCGCGCCACCAAGGTGGTGACGGAGAACGGGCAAATCATCACCAGCCACCGCTTCCTCTACCGGGGCTATCTGCAAATAGCCTGCTGCGACCGCAAGCGCTCCACCCATCCCTGTCTCTGGCTCATCACATGGGATCCCACCCAGCCCGTAGCCACCCGCCCTCTGGCCATCCAGAAGGATTCCATCTGGTACACCTACGGCTGGGACCTCACCAAGAACGTCTGTGAAGTGTATGGATCTACTGGCTACATTCGCGCAGCCTATGAATACAGCCCTTATGGCGAAGGCGATGCTGTAGGAGATGTTACTCAGCCTTTACGTTGGGGAAGCGAATATGAAGATGAAGAGACTAAGCTAACATATTACAATTGGAGATATTATTCCCCTGTCTTTGGAAGATGGGTCGTTAAAGATTTGCTTCTTGAAAAACAGCAATATAATTTGTATAGATATTGTAGCAATTCTCCGATTTATCTATATGATCAGTTAGGAAATGCTTATAGTAATCAATCGAGTGCAGCGCGAGCAGCAATAAGGAGGTGGTCAAATGCTTCCATAAGGAATGATATTGAGTATTGCGGATTAATTTGTAAAGATAAAAAGACATCCAAATACACATATACTGGAGGTGCTGGTGATATAAACTCTTGCGATCCGTTCGATTTCCCATGTCCGGCATGCTCGTTGGTAATTGCCTACTGGCATACCCACGGTGCATTTATCGATAATGATAATGATGGGGAGGAGGATAGAGGATACCTGACAGAACAGTTTTCCCCTGATGATTATGATTTTGCTGATTCGTATGATGTCGACGCTTATGTCGGAACGCCTTTTGGTAAAGTAATCATGTACGATCATAACAACGGAGTAAAATACAACAAACGTCCATGGAATAAATAAAGAAAGAAAATAATGAAAAGAATATTATTTGCTATAATTTTGATTGCAACTCCTCTTGCTAAAGCTTCAAGTCCGAATATTTACGAGGATAACTCTAGGAGTGCTGTAGAGTCTTCAATTCGTTTTTCTGCGATTGAACGATACAATCAAACGTCTCCACGAGGAAACTACGGAGAAAATACTCACAATATTGATGTTTTTCTTTTGAAAGGAAAGGCATTACCTAGTTTTATACAAGAATGTATGGTTGTAAACGATGAGAAGTTGTATTATATAGTATGCATTTCATATAAAAAACTTCAACCGAATAATTCCCGGAGAACGGGCGGTGGTGTATTCTATGCCATTTTTGATGCGCACTCGTTGGAACTGCTAAAATTCTTCAGAACAAGATAATTGTTGTATAAGAAAACCACGCTTTTAAACTTATATAATAGACTGCTGTGTTTATGAATATTGAGCTGGAATATACACACAATAAGACTCGAATAGATGAGCAATCCGTGCGAACAAAGGAACCGAGAAAATTCTATAAATTAGTTTAATCGACTTATTAAAAGATTGCATCATAGGATTGATATGAGAAAAAACACCTTCTTTCTGTTTATCTTATTTCTGTTTATTAGTAGCATGACTTTGGCATGTCGCAACACAAATTTTGACTCTAGTATGGATTATTCACAATTTCAGTTGGTGTATTCGTACGAAGTTCACCCTGTAGGGGATAAGAAATATTTTAAACTTATAAAGCATCTAGGTTCTCAGTGGAAGTTGAGTTACAAAATATATCATTATATATACTATTACAATGGGAACTATTATATCTTCCATAAGCGACCTCTTAAAAATGGAGAAAAGCCAGGTAAGCCCATAGTGATTTCTGAAGAAGATGCTGATAAAATCATGGCAAAGTAAAAAAACGTCATTTCCATCTCATCTGCTATCCCCTGCAGATACTTTCAAGACCAGACTTCATACAAATCTTTCCGCTGATATTGCGCCTACAGTACAACGTGTCTTTATCGGCCGCGTAGCGCACGCTTGATTTCTTGAAGACATTGGCAACCAGTTCCGGGGGGGAGGGGGGCGAATTGGCACGTCACCTTGCCACCTGATTTTCCACCACCTCCAGCCCGGAAACGTTTGGGTGGAGAAAAGGGAAGCGATAGGAATTTGAACTCGGGCATAGCCTGCCCAAAAACAAGGCTGGGCACAGCGCAATGGGGAGAGTAATCGCGCCGACGGCACATATCGAACCATGTTGAAAGTTGGAGGAGTCCATGGCTTTCCGGAAAAGGCGACGGGCTTGCGTTTTCCTCCCGGATGGGACCTAATGGTCGCCTCATGCCAAAACACCCGAAATTTTCTTCCGTTCTTACGCATTGAAATTGCGAGCCTTGAAAACACACCGCATTTTTTTTGAAAAAATTGACAAATTCGCCGTTTTGTGGCATAATAGGGTATAGAAAAGCGCATGACCTGCATTGCCTCAGCTCCTGTTTCACGCCTGCGCCCTGCTCGCCGCCGGTACGACTCCCGGGGCCGTCGGCGTGCTGCCGGGGAGGTGACGGACAACCGGCAAATCACCGCCACCGGTAACATTGGCACCGTAATGCTTGCGCTTCAACCTGAAAAATCATGCTCATGAAAGGATTAAGCAATGCTTATACAAGCTGTGCTCCCACAAATGAAAGTAATACATTCTATGGCCTCATAGATAAGGCCATTAAATAACCTTAAATTGAAACTATCCTTGCGCGTCAACATAATAGCAAGATTCATAAACGCTAATTCCATTTACAACCATGCTGATGATATATACATATAAAAATGAAGGCAAGATTAATATTTGTTATGATGATGAAGGAATGCGAGAATTGAAAACTCAACTGTCTTTTGCCAAGAGGGATGAAGACCACGCTTTTTTCTTGCCAGATAAACCTATAGATGGACACTCTCATTCCGAAAATTGCATGATATGTGATTTTATAAACATATTCTACGATGGCGGGTGTAAGGATTCCGGATTTATTGAGAATGCGGATCATGGTTGTTCATCAGTGGTGTTATCGCTATCCAACAAATCATTCGACCTCCTATTGGAGTCAATTGACTCATCAAGCAGTAGTAAACAAAGCAATCATGAAATTGCGTTGCAAAATGCGAACATGTCTATAAATTTAATATATCGAAAATGAAATAAATTCTATAAGATTTGTTTGGTGCTTGTTTCTGCTGTCATGCTGATTCAAGTGGCGCTGTAAGCATACAATTGCATGCGGAATCGGTACGACGAACGCATCGGAGATTGTTATAACATGATTGCACATGTGCCCCAATGATTTTGGGGAACCTATGAATCGTGTGGCGGGGTGGATTGCGTCTCCGGTCCGCATGGTTCTTGCCGCCTTTAGTGGGAAAATTCAGAGTGGGGGCAATTTTTGTGCCGCCGTATCCTGAAACGCGGGGCTCAGTCTTGGGCGGGGAGCTCTGCAGATGCTTTGCGGCCGTAGACGGTTTGGGGGAAATCCGCTGCGGCCTTGTGGCGGAGGGAGTGCGCCAGGGTGTCGTCGTGCATGGCATCCTGCGCCACACGGGCTGCGCGGTAGAGGAGCATGGCGGCATCCTGCGGGTCCTCCACGGTTTGGGCTCCCTCCTGCAGGGCGCTGCAAGCGGCGGCTGGGTTGGCAAAGACATCCCGCTGAATGGCGGCCAGCTCCATCCATCCGCGGTAGCGCCAGCCTTGGGCGCGCACGGCTTTCTCCAGTTTGGCGAGCAGGGCCGCATCCTGCGTGGCACGCACTTTTTCAGAGAGCTGCACCAGGGGGTCCTCATCCGGCACATAGCTGCCGGCGTAGATGCGCTCCGCCACCTTTTCCCCCCAGGCGGGAATGACGAAGCGGCGCAGGATGACGCCCTCCACCGTGGCCAGCAGGGCCAGCAGGAGCACGATGGAGCCGATGCCGCGCAACACATCGCCCTCTTCAAAGCGGGCGTCCACATACAGCAGCCCCAGTGCAAACAGGAGCAGCGGAACCAGCAGCAGGAGGATGAGTTTGGTGCGGCTCACTTCTTGATGTCGTCCATCTCCAGGTAGTCCAGGGCGATGGTCTTGTCCGGGTTTTGCGGATTGCGCACCTCCACCTTCATCTGCTTGAAGAACCAGGTGCCGTCTGAAAGTTTCTGGACGGAGGTGATGGTGAAGCGCTTCCTGAGCTTGCCGTCGCGGCCGTATCCGTCAATCTGCCAAGAGGTTCCGTTTTCCTTGTCCACCCACATGCGCACCCAGGCGAACTGTCCGGTGGCGGGGTTGGGGTTGGCCACCTGCACCACCCAGCAGTCGCGTCCCTTCACGCGGGTGTCCACGCCCTCGGTGATGACCTTGCCGCTCTTCCAGTAGAGGAAGCGCAGGGAGAGGTCCTCGTAGCAGACATCGGTTCCGGCGATGGGCTGGGCGTAGGAGGAGGCGGACATAACGCGGGCCTGGCCCTTTTCGTTCACGAGCATGAGGTCCACGTTCTTCTCCTTGATGCGGGCGTCGAAGCGCTTCCATGCGCCGGCCTCGTTGTACTGGAAGACGATGGTTTCACCGCGTGCGCTCAGGGAGAAGGGAATCTTGAGCTTGTTCTTGCGGATGGTGCCGGTAACATCCTTGTTGCCCTGGCTCACGGTCATATCGCGCATGGCCTTGAGGATGACATCCGCATCCGGGGTCTCCATTTCCTGGGCGTGAAGGCCCAACCCGGCGGTGATGGCCACCGCCGCCGCACAAAAGAATGTTTTAATCAAACCCATGGATTTCATATACCACAAAGGCGCGCGGCTGCACAGCTTTTATTCAGGCATTGCGCGCCATGCGCTCTCAAGCAGGAACGCTCAACACGGCATTGAAGAGGTAGCCGGAGAGGATGATGAGAATGGTGACCGTAGAGAAGAAGATGGCCAAAAGGCGCCATTGCATGACCTTTTTCAGCAGGGCCGCTTCCGGCAGGGAGAGCCCCACCACGGCCATCATGAGGGCCAGGGCGGTGCCGATGGGGACGCCCTTTGCGACCAGCACCTCCATGACCGGGACAATCCCGGCTGCATTTGCGTACATGGGAACCGCACAGAGCACGCCAACGGGTACGGACCAAAGGCTGCCGTCCCCCAGCAGGCGGGAGAAGTAGTCCGTGGGAACATAGCCATGCACGGCGGCCCCTATGGCAATGCCGGCGATGACATAAGGCAGCACGCCGCGCATAATGCCCCAGGCATCCCGGGTAATGCGGGACAAATCCGGCCTGGTGCGGGTTGAAGCAAGCGGGGCGGCGGCGGGGCCCTCCCGCACCCAGTCGGTGAGAAAACGTTCCAATTTCATGCGCTCCAAGATAACCCCGCCCAGTGTGCCGAGAACAATTCCGCTGCATGCATACCAGCAAGTGACCTTCCAACCAAAGGTGCCGAGGAACATGGCCACGGCCACCTCGTTCACCAGGGGAGAGGTGATGAGGAAGGACAAGGTGACGCCCAAGGGAATGCCGCCGCGAACAAAACCAATGAAAAGCGGAATTGAGGAACATGAGCAGAATGGCGTGACCGCGCCGAAAAACGCAGCCAGCAGGTACTGTGTTCCATACATCTGCCGCCTGTGCAGGAATTGCCGCAAGCGTTCCACGGGAAACCAGGCGTTTACCACGCCCATAAGCCAACTGATACCAAAGAGCAGCAGAAGGATTTTGGCGCAATCGTACAGGAAAAAATCCACGCTGTCCGCCAGTCGCGTGCCTACGGGGAATGCAAGCAGATCGTAGGTCAGCCAATCGGCAAAATTTTGAATCATGGTCTTGTATCAGTTGAGGATGAAGGTTTGGGTGCACTCCCAGAGCCCCAGGACCAGGAGAGCGCTACCCGCCAGCAGCTTGAAAGCGCGCTGAATGGCGGGCAGACAGCGGAACAGGCTCGCCAGCTTGCCTGCTCCAAGGTTCAGCCCTGCGGCTATGAGCATTACCGGCAGTGCCGTGCCCAGGCCGAAAATGCCGGTGCCTGCGGCCAAAGGCACGCTGCATTTCGCTGCAAGCGGCAGGGCCGCGCCGAAAAACAGTGCAGCGCTGGGCGGGCAGAGGGCAAGCGCAAACAGGGCTCCCAGGGGGAAGGCTCCCCAGACTCCGGCACGCGCCAGCAGGGAATCCACTGCCCCCTTGCCCGGGGCGCTGATGCGCAGGCGGGCGGGCAGGGGCAGTATATCCAGCAGCACCAGACCTGCCAGCAGCATGAGTGGCCCCAGCACCGCGTGCCCCCAAGTCTGCAGGGCGTATGTCAAGGCGGGCATGCCCGTCAGGCCGGCGGATATTACCAGCCCCAGCGCCGTGTAGGCTGCCATGCGCCCTGCCGCATACAGCAGAGCGCACAGCAGGGTGCGCCGCCCGTTCCCCACGTGGCGGGATATGTATCCCACAGCCGCCAGGTTGGTGGCCATGGGGCAGGGGGACATGGCAGCCGCCACGCCCACCCCCAGCAGAGTCCATTCATTCACGGCCTGAAAGGAAGTCGCGCGTTTCCCTTGCCACATATGCCTTGAACGCGGTCTCATCACCGCTCAGTTCCCATATGCGCTCCAGCTTGCGCACCGTCTTCCCGCGCTGCAGTATCAGCGTTTTGGTGGTCAATCCGTATTGCTGCACGGCGGCGGCATCTGCCTCTCGTGTGGAGAACGCCAGCTGCCCGCTGGCGGTTTCCCGGGCAAATTCTGTCTCCACGGCTTGTTTGATCCATTGCTCCATACGCCGGCAGGTGGGGCAGCGCGCGCCGAAGGTATAGTACACCATCTGCGCGGTTCCTGCCGTCGCCGTTGGCTGCGCGGCGGGGGCATTCTCGCGCGCCTGCTGCTTGTTCATGTGGCGTATGCCGCACACGGCGGCAAAGAGAACCACCCCCCACAGTACCGCCTTTTTCCATAGCGGCATGCCGGGGGCGGCCGGTTCTTCCTTGCAGCAGCAGCAGCCGGCAGGGAGCTCTTCCCCTATGCCTAGCTCCCCCGCCAGCAGCCTTTTCAGCTCTACCGGTGACAAAACCCGGCCGCTGGAGAGCAATTGACCGTCCAGCGCCAGTCCCGGCGTGGAAAGCACTCCGGCTTCCGCCATGCGGTTTGCATCCGTTTCCTTTTGCACCGTATATTCGCCGGGCAGGGAGTTGGCAACCTGGCTCGCCGTGCGGTACAGCTCCTCACACCGGGCGCAGCCCGGTCCGTATATGGTTATGATGTGTTTGTGCATGGTTTTGCAATTGGAAAAACGTCAATATGTGATAAGGCGGGAAATCCCTGGGAGAGAATGTGCGGGAGCTAGTTGGAAAGGCGTAGGCAGTGCAGCACCTCTGCCAGGCAGGGGCAGGCAAGGCGGTAATAGATGCTTTTGCCGCGCTGCTCGCTCACCAGCACGCCGCTGTGCCGGAGCACTGCCAGATGGCAGGAGATGGTGGACAGGTCCTTGCCGGATTTTGCGTGCAACTCGCACACGCATTTTTCCCCGGTCAGCAGCTGTTCCACCAACCGCAGCCGCACGGGGCTGCCCAGTGCCTTGAACAGGGTGGCCGTTTCCTCCAAGCTGCGCTCGCTCCCGCTAGGTTGCGGATGCGGTGCAGCATTGTTGCAGGAGCATGTGCGGTGCGTGTTCACGCTTTTATCGTATTGATGTTTTTCAAAATGTCAACACTTTTTCTGCTTTGTCCCCAGCACATGGGTTCAAACACATTCGCATTTTTGAGCGTTGCCTGTTGCTGCCGCGCTTTTGGCTTGATTTCCGCATGGACTGCGCGTATAATCGCCCGCATTCCTATGGCAACAGATACGCGACATCATATGGAGAGGAACCTTGCCGACAAATTGATCAACAAGGCGCGCTTGCGCCATACCCGCCAGCGCCGCGCGGTGCTGGAGACGATTCTGCAATCGCACGACCACCCGAGCGCCGCCACCATTTTCCAGCGCGCCGTCAAGCGCCTGCCGGGCATCTCGCTGGCCACCGTCTACAACTGCCTGGAGGCGCTGTCCGCCAAGCGCATCATCAACCAGCTCCACTTTGACAACGGCCCGTCCCGCTACTGCCCCAACCTGGTGGAGCATGCACATGTGCTGGATGATTCCAACCAGCGCGTCATTGATGTGAAGCTCAAGGAGGGGCTCAAGCCGGAGGACGTGTTCGACCTGCCGGAGGGCGTGCGCGTGGTGCGGCTGGACGCCTGCCTCCACGGTGAGATACCTGCCATGCCATGAGCCTTGTCATCAAAGACCTGTGCGCCCGGGTGAAGGACGGCGCGGATATCCTGAAAGGCGTTTCCCTGGAGATACCCAAGGGAGAGGTGCACGCCGTGATGGGCCCCAACGGCTCCGGCAAGTCAACCCTCTCCAAGGTGCTCTGCGGGCACCCGGACTATGAGGTCACCGGCGGCTCTGCTGAGCTGGACGGGCAGGACCTCTTGTCCATGACGCCGGACGAACGCAGCCGCGCCGGGCTTTTCCTGGCTTTCCAATACCCTGTGGAGGTTCCGGGCGTGACCAATGCCAATTTCCTGCGCGCCGCGCTGCAGGCGCGCCTGCCGCAGGGCGAGACCCTGGATGCCGTGGCCTTCTACAAGGAGCTGCGCGCCAAGATGAAGCAGCTCGGCATGGATGCCAAGTTCACTGCCCGCGCCGTGAACGAGGGCTTTTCCGGCGGTGAGAAAAAGCGCAACGATATTTTGCAGATGCTCATGCTGCAGCCCAGCTACGCCATTCTGGACGAGACGGACAGCGGGCTGGATGTGGACGCCCTGCGCATTGTCTCCGACGGCGTGAACGCCATGCGCGCGCCGTTCCGCAGCTTCATGGTCATCACCCACTACAAGCGCCTGCTGGACTACATCCGCCCGGATGTGGTGCATGTGCTCTACCAGGGGCGCATGGTGCGCACCGGCGGCTTTGAGCTGGTGGAGCGGATTGAGCAAGAGGGTTTCGACTTCCTGAAAGCGTGATGCCAGACCTCCCCTTCCAGCCGGACACCCGCGGTGAGTTCTCCTACCCGGAGAACCACAAGTTCGATGCGGGCTACGGGCTCACGGAAGCCACCATCGACTACATCTGCGATGCCAAGGGCGAGCCGGACTGGCTGCGCCAATTCCGCAAGGACGCGCTCAAGAAATTCCACGAGCTGCCCATGCCCTGCCACTGGGCGCCGGAGGGTATCAAGGACGTGGATTTCGAGAACATCCGCTACTACCTTTCCCACGGCGTGCCCCCCCGCAAGAGCTGGGAGGACGTGCCGGACGACGTGAAGCGCACCTTCGAGCGGCTCGGCGTGCCGGAGCAGGAGCGCGCCTTCCTGGCCGGAGTGGACGCCCAGTACGACTCCGAGACCGCCTACAACAACATGCGCGAGGAGCTCTCCAAGCAGGGCGTCATCTTCGTCAACTCCACAGAGGGCCTCAAGGAGCACGAGGACGTGTTCCGCCCGTGGTTCGGCAAGGTGATTCCCGTGGGAGACAACAAGTTCTCCGCGCTCAACCACGCCGCATTCTCCGGCGGTTCCTTCATCTATGTGCCCAAGGGCGTGAAGCTCAAGCAGCCGCTGCAGGCGTACTTCCGCATCAATTCGGAAAGCATGGGCCAGTTTGAGCGCACCCTCATCATTGCGGACGAAGGGGCGGAGCTCATGTACATGGAGGGCTGCACCGCCCCCAAGTTCGATTCCGCCACCCTGCATTCCGGCGTGGTGGAGCTCGTGGCGCTCAAGGGCGCCAAAATCCAGTATGTCACCGTCCAGAACTGGGCCACCAACGTCTACAATCTCGTCATCCAGCGCGGGCTCGCCATGGAAAACGCGGAAATCCGCTGGATAGACTGCAACCTGGGCTCCAAGCTCACCATGAAATATCCCGCCGTGGTGCTCAAGGGGCGCCGCGCCCGCGGCGAGGTGGTCAGCATCTCGCTCGCGCGCGACGGGCAGGACCAGGACACCGGAGCGCGCATGATTCACGCCGCCCCGGAAACCTCCTCCAACATCGTAGCCAAATCCATCTCCGTGGGGCAGGGGCGCGCCAGCTACCGCGGTGAGGTGAACGTGCTCAAGGGCATGCCCGGCTGCCGCAACAACACGGAGTGCGATGCCCTGCTCATCAACGCCGCCAGCCGCACGGACACCTACCCCGCCATCTCCGTGCGCGGCAACGCATCCGCCGTGCAGCATGAGGCCTCCGTCTCCCAGGTGGATGAAGAGATGCTCTTCTACATGCAGCAGCGCGGCCTCACCCGCGCCCAGGCCATGAGCCTGGCCGTCAACGGTTTCATCAACGACCTCGTCAACGAATTCCCCATGGAGTACTCCGTGGAGCTCCGCCGCCTAATCGACCTGGAGATGGAGGATTCCATAGGTTGACACCCTTCACGCATCATGGACAACACGCCGAACAACACCGAAAAGCTGCCGGACCGCTTCTGCGAGGACTGGCGTTTCGGCGCGCCGCACCTGCACGCCACCGCCGTGGCGCAGCTCATGCATTTGGGCAAGGCGCAGGGGAGCGTCACCATCACCGGCGTGGAGGATTCCGCCATCTGCCGGGTGCAGGATGCGCAGGATGCCCTGCAGGGCTTGCGCAGCATCGGGTCGGATGCCCTGCTGGCGCTGCACCGCAGTCGCGTTGCGGACGGCGCCGTGCTGCGCCTGGAGCACGACTACGGGGAACCCATCACCATCCTGTATGAGACGGAGGGAGTGTTCACGCCGCTCACCCGTATCGTGGCCGCCCCCGGGGTGCATGCGCGCATCATTGAGCGTCACGTTTGCCGCGGTGCCAACAGCGCCATGTTCACCGCGCGCATCATCAGCGCCGCCGCCGGGGCCAACATCTCCGTGGAGCTGCAGGAGGAAGGCTCAAGCACCTCCCGCGCCCTGAACATCACCAACATCACCGCTGCAGAGGCTGCCGCCGTGCGCCACCTCTCCACCCATGCCAACCACGCCTGGGCGCGCGAGGAAACCACCGCGGAGCTCACCGCTCCCGCGGCGGATGTGCGCCTCTTCTCCGCCAACCGGCTGGATGCCAGGCAGATTCTGGACCAGCACACCCGCCAGCTCCACTCCTGCGGCGGGTGCTTCAGCAATCTGCTGTACAAAAACGTGCTGGATGGCTACGCCACCGCCGTCTTTGCCGGCAACATCTATGTTGCCCCCGGCGCGCACGACACGGATGCCTACCAGAGCAACCGCAACATGCTGCTCTCTGAGAACGCATGCATCCACTCGCTCCCCGGGTTGGAGATTCTGGCAGACCGCGTGCGCTGCTCGCACGGCAGCGCCTCTGCGCCCATGGATGAGGAACAGCTCTTCTACCTCCTATCCCGCGGCATTCCCCGCCACCAGGCCCAGCTGCTGGTGGCGGAAGGCTTCCTCCAAGATGTTGCGGAGCGCTTTGCGGAGCAGTAGGCCCGCCGGGCCTATGATGCGGCACCGCTGCGCCAGAACGCCGCAGCGTGCGCGGCGGTGACACCCTGCATGCTCAGGTAGCGGCAGCGCAGCAGCTCCGCAGAGCGGTGCCCCATCTCCATCTGCAGCAGCGGAAAGTTGCGGAAGTGTTTGGCGTGGTAGCTGGCGTAGGTGTGGCGCAGCACATCCTGCTGCCAGGGGGTGATACCCGCCGCATGGCGCAGGCTTTTCCAGCGGCGCTGCCAGTTGGGCGGGCAAATGCGCTGGTTTTCCATGCGCTCCGGCGTTGTTGCACCGGGCCCTTCCGCTTCCTTGAGCCAGGCGGTGAGGGCTGGGCAGAGGTGTACGTGGCGGGCTCCGCCGGTCTTGGCGTGGCGCGGGCGGACGGAGACCACGCCTTCGTCGAAATCGATATCCCCCCAGTGCATGCGCTCCACCTCCGCCGGGCGGATGCCCGCCCAGAGCATGAGGCCGAGAGCCGCCATGCAGGGGCGGTGCTCCGCTTTGCGCGCCGTGCGCAGGAGCCGCTTGATGCCGCCCCACTCCAGCGGTTGGATTTCCTTTTCCTGGCCGATGGTGTAGTGCAGGGCGGAGGCCGGGTTCTCCCGCCCCTGCATCCACCCCTGGCGGCGGCTGTGCGTGAACAGGCCGTGCAGGATGATGCGCGCCTTCTCCCGCTGCCGGTCGGTGGGCAGGTGGGTTTCCAGCAGCCCGGAGAGGTAGCGCGGGGTGATGGCGTTCACGCGGCGGTGCGCCAGGTGGGGCTCCGCGTTCATGAGCCGCCTGCAGATGCCGCGTATCTCCTGCGTGGTGCGCTTGCGGCGCGCCGCCTTGGCGGAAAGGAGGCTTTGCACCGCCCTGGTGAAGCTCGCGCTGCGCCGCTGGGCCCGCCATTGCTCGCAGCCCAGTTCTATGACTTTCCGGCAGCGTTGCATGGATACGCCGCCGCGGTGCCGCATGTTGCCGTTTTCCACCAGGTCCAGCGCCAGCCGCACCGCCTGGAGCAGCGTGATGCCCGCCCCCTCCAGCGCGCGGTTGATTTCTTGTTGTTCTGTGTCCATATCAGATGAGACGTGCGGACTTGCCGTCCGTTGCACAGATATACCCTTTCCCTGTTTTTATTCAATAACGGATAGCCCGCCGCTGCCCATGCCCGCACCCCCCACGTCAGCTGATTTGTTATCCTGTGTCAAGCGGGAAGGTCGAAAAATGTTGAAAATTCCTTGTGGTTATCGTGAATTTTCAAGATGCGTCCATGCGGATTTCTGCGAAATGAATTCTGGTTTTTTCTTTGGCCGAATTCCCCGCAATCCGCATGGTTGCTGGGTTTTTCGGGTGTCGAAAATGCATAGCGGATAACAAATCCGCTATGCTTCTACAATAAGTCGTTGAAAACCATGGAGAAAAGAACAGTCGTAACGTTCCGGTGCACGCGCGAAATGGATAGGCTCATCAGGAGGTTGATGCAGGAGAGGAACCTGGACCGCACCTCTGTCATGAAGCTGGCGCTTTACATGCTGGGCGGCTACATGAGCCGGCCCGACGTGAAGAAAAGAGCATCCACCAGGTGCTGGCGGAAATAGAGTCCCAAGCGCCCGATAGCTTCCCGGATTTTGCCACCTTTGCGGTGGGGCGCCCCGCCCACAGCAAATCCTCCCGCGCAAAATGAAAGCGTGGGAGCATAGGAAATGCACGTCTCCGCCAAGGCTGCGCCCTTGAGGGCCTTCGAGATTTTGTGAACTTAGCGCGCCGACGGCGCGGGCACTCTCCCCATTGCGCTGTACCTCGCCGTATTCTTCAACAGGCTACGCCCGAGTTCAAATCCCTTTCGCTTCCCTTTTCTCCACCCGCCTGTTTTTGCCATGCCCCAAAGGAAAGGGAAGGGCTGGTTTTCTAGAGCGCCTGCGCCATACGGCGGTATCCTGTCTACACGCGTAGTCGGGCTTCCCCCTCGAATTTCCTCTCCCTCGGTTCGTTGCCTCCCCGCAACTTTGTCCTTCAGGTTTGGGATTCCGCATCATCACGGCACCTTGTGGACTTTCTCCCTCAGCGCGCGAATCGCGTCGTCGTACTTCTTTATACCCCTATAATACCCCTGAATCGCACATGCGCAATCAAAATCAGAAAAAACGGCAGCGCGGAAAATCGGGGCAGACTAGACAGGCCTGGAACGATGATTGTATGCCGGTGAAGCGCTACCGGTGGGATATGACACGGGGTGAAGCGGAGGAGTTGCTGGGCATGACGCCGCGGTCATTGGGTGTGGTGGGGGAATCCAAGGAGGAGAGTTTACGGTTTCCCGAGCATATTTGTTCTATATGCAATTTGCAAGAGGCTGGCGTTTTATAAGCGAATGTTGTTCAGTTCCAATAGGGGCCAAGATAGTGGATTAAAGGTTGCCAGTTTCCTTGTTGGATTTTTTTGAGGTAACAATCGGCACCGGGGAAACTGTATGCAACAGCTTTTTGCATCATCTTGATGGCATTTTGTCGATTCTTATTTACACCGGTTCCTTTGTAATAGCATACTGCCAGATTGTAGTAGAGACTGCCTAAATTTAAATTCGATGGAGGAGAATCTACCGAGTGTGACAATGCGGACGCTCTGATCCACCATTTAAATGCCTGCTGGTATTTTCGTTTTTCCATATACACGGCACCAAAGGTGAACATGGCCAAGAAACTTTCCAGCCCTAGTGCCTTATTGAGCCACCTGAAGCACTCTATCTCGTTTTTTTCCCCTTGCTCCATGGAGTAGCACAAAGCCAACTTGCACATGGCGACGTGATTTCCCTTCTTTGCCTCTTTCTCAAGCTCTTTTATTTCTTTTTTTGTTTCCATGTGATCACTCAACAGTGCCACGGCAGGGCACAGAATCCATAATATGATTGTCCCTCCTAAAAAAATAATCAGTGGCCACCGGTGATCGCCGGTCATTAGATCCATAACGACAGAGGAGACGATCAATAAAACGTTAAGTAGCTGGACGGGTGCGCTGTGAAACATTTCTTAATAACGTATCCATTGCCATCCCATAGAGGAATGAAGTTGAGGTTCTTTACAGGCTATTTTAAAATCTGATTTTCCACTCAGGCGAGTGATGATAGCAAAGTTCTTCGGGATAAGACGATACCCACAGGAAAACGGCAGGACGTTGAATGCC
>JAZLHB010000044.1:0-7566 GCA_045616565.1 Akkermansia sp.
CCTTCCAAGGTAAAAAGCCTCCCAAGCCCGCCGCAACACTCAAACAGGGGGTTCTTTTCTGATTTCGCCCTTTTTCAACATGAAAACGCACCTTTTCCAATGGTTAAGGTGGCGGGAGAAATTTATTTAGGACAGGTATGCCGGCCAGGAGGGCATGGCAGCCAACGTTTCTGCATGTTCCGCCCTTTCTTCAGAAGTTGGCAATCTAAATCTGCTCGGTATTCTCAAAAAACTAGCATAGAACATGGGATGGTACTGGGTTCCCCTTCTTGTCATAAATATGAATGTGGACGCGGTATCGACATCGGCAAAAATGTTTGAGAAGTTAAATATGGGGCGGATTTTCGGACTCTTGCTGCCAGTGTTACTACTATGCTGGTTCCGTCCGCAAAGCAGGATATCGCACTCGTTGAGTCCATGACACATTGCCTCCACACGGCTAAGCATGTACATCTCGCGCAACTCCTCCAGCGCTCTCTCGTACCGAAACAATCGATTTCTTGAAGCCTCGCCGGAATTCCATGTTGCTTGCAATACAATAAAAATTAATGCCAGCGCGCATACGTTCTTATAAGGAAGAAGTTTAGGCGTGTATACGATCGCCGTTATCACCCATATTGATGCAATAGCGGCAGGCTGGGCCATCATCAACCTCGCAGCTACCCCCAGATTGGACAGAAGAACAGGGCAAAAGGCGAATGGCAAAAAATTGAGAGAGAGAACACCCAACATAACAATTAAACCTTTCCTGGTTTGTTTGTTGTGCATGTAACGAGCCGCAATGGCAAAAGCGCATATTATGCCGCTGCCAACTAGCCACTTGCCGTGATCTAGCATGATGAATTGCCGTAGGGGTAAAATGACGGCGTATTTTACAATGCGATCCACCATTCCAGAAAAGTCGGATAAAGACACCTCGTGCCATCCCACAATGCCTTCCTGATATTCATCGGCCGTATAGATTTGCTGAGCTGGCGCGAGTGTCCTCCCAATCTTGTATATTATGAAATATGCTATCAGAGATACCACGACGACCCAAAGCGCTTTCTTTGTAAATGATGCATAATCAATTTCTTTTTCACGGATATGTGAAAGAAGGACATGCGCCAGCAGCAGAACGACGAAGTAGATAAATAGAGATTGATAGCAACCCAAGGCGGCTGTCAACAGGATTGTTGAAACCGTGACGTAATGTTCCCTCTCTTTCAACAATACCCATGCCGAGAGGGTGGCAAGGAGTATACCGGCTGCGAAACACGCATTCAGACACCAAAGCGATACGTTTGGGGCGTTTTGAGGAATGGCCAGGAAAATCACGCTGTAGGTGGCTCTTTGCCACATGCTTTTTATGCCAAGGGCATCCAGCTGCCAAACAGTTGCCGCAGCCAACATTATTCCGGCCAATATGCCACCGTACGGGTATTGGGGGCCATAGCCGAATATCGTTTTAATTATCCATGAACACCAGCGCCCGTTTGCCAGATATATCCATTCCCGGTCATTCAACATTATATCGTCTACGCCTCCACTAAAGTTGAATAACCATGAACCATAAATCATGTAGAAAATGGCGGCGACTGCGACAAATGTTCGCAAATTGTTTCGCGTATATAAATCTTTCATGTCAAATCTATTTCCTAGAGTGGTGCGCAACACATATTGTCAAACCCTTTGGCTAATGACATATGCTGGACGAGGTTTCAACTCAGTAAACATTTTGCCTAGATATATACCAATAATCCCAAGCATCAGTAGCTGTGTTCCTCCCAAACCAAGGATACATGCAATCGTGGATGCCCAGCCGATTGCCGTCTCTTTTCCGATTGCTAAAATGATTACCACATAAGCAAAATATATTAGTGAGAGTGATAGGCAAAGGCTACCTAGCACCAATGAAATATATAAAGGTCGCGTAGAGTATCCTATTATTCCGTTCATGGCAAGATTGCACATCTTGCGCATTGTGAACTTTGACACCCCATTCACTCGTTCTTTTGGGAAATAGCATAGTTCCTTCGTTTGCAAGCCACTCCACGGCAACATGCCCCTCAGGAATGCATCTTTGTCCATGTTGTTGATTATAAAATCTAATGCAAACCTGTCCAATGCCCGAAAATCTGATGTCCCACCCGCAACGCGTATTCCGCTCAGCAATGTAAATACTCTGTAGAACATTGCTGACGTGAACTTTTTTACAAACGAAATTTTTCTGCTCTCATCGTTTCTTCTTCCCTGAACTATATGCACCTCATCGTTCAGCATTTCTACCATTTGCGGAACTATTTCTACGGGATGCTGCAAATCGACATCCAGCATGACATATGCGTCAGCTTCGATATTGCATACCCCTACCACACCAGCTTTAATCGCTGCCTGATGTCCGAAATTCCTGCTGAAGCGTATGCCTTTAATGCGCTTGTCCTCTCTAGCCTGCCTCTCTATTTCCTTCCATGTGTTGTCTGTGCTTCCATCGTCTATAATCATCATCATCCATGAATAATCCGACAAGTTGATTTTTACTTCATGGACAAACGCCTGAATATTTTCTTCCTCATTGTAGGCTGGCGTAATCAGAACGATACTTTTGGCTGATTGGAGTTCTGGCATATCGCATTTTCTTCTATTCTACCCATTGCTAATGGGTGTTTGATGACCTATTGTTCCAGCAGATTCAAATGTTACCAAGTCATAAAACAATCTCACTTCCGCTGCATCGTACCGCCGGAGGGCAGGTGAAACCCTTGAACATGCGTGCTGGATTATTTTTGGTAAAAAGGCTTGACTACCCATTAGCAAAGCGCGAACACAATGAACCCGGAAACTAGAGATAGAGAACAGGCAGCACTGGAAGTGCTTCGGTCTACAGGAGTAGATGTGCTGGAGGCAGCATTGGTTGCCAAGGAGGCCCTAGAGTGCGCGCACAGGCGGGTACGGCGCGCGCGTGAGTGCGTGCGCTTGGGGGCGGAGGAAATGCGAAAACGGGAGAAGACGGTAACGTTCCGCAAGGCGGTGGAGTCTGCATTGGAGGAGCGTGAGAAGAAGAATAGGCGGGCACGGACGGTGACTGATTTCCGCTACTACTGCAAGCGGCTCATGGTGCGGAATCCAGGGTTTGCGGAGCGGCGGGTGCGGAGCATCACATCGGATGATTGCCGCGAGTATTTGCAGGCGGCGTATGGCGGGAGCCCGTCGCAGTACCGCAAGGCGCGGGCGATATTAAGCGGGGTTTTCTCAACGGCGATACGGCACGATTGGTGCGACGCTAACCCGGTATCGCGCGTGGAGGTGCCGGATGTGGCAGAGAAGCCGATTGAACCGCTGAGCATCAGGGATGTAGAAAAATTGGAGAAAACAGCACTGCAGCCGGAACACCGGGAGATGCAGTTATCGCTGCACCTTATGCTCTACTGCGGCATCCGGCCCACGGAAGTAAGCAGAATCGACCCAGAACGCGACATCGACTGGCAGAACCGGCATGTTGTAGTGCGTCCTACCATCAGCAAGACGGGCGGCGGTCGCGTGGTGCCGCTTCGCAAGGCAGAAAACATCACCATTCGCACAATCCCTCAGCGCTGGATCCAGCGCTGGAGAGCACTGCGCAAGGCGGCGGGCTGGAACGAATCGCATGCTTGGCAAGCAGATGCGTGCCGCCACACCTTCGCCACCTACCACGCTGCACATTTCCGCAACTTTCCCGCCCTACAGCTGGAAATGGGGCATCGTGATTCGAGCCTACTGCGCACACGATACGTGTATGCGGGGAAAGCTAACGAAACTATCGCGCTGCGCTACTTTGGATACACAAAGGACAAAGTACGGGGCGGAAATGATGACGCCTCCCCGACGCACGGAACATAAACCCATGCCAGCTCCCATTCCAAAAATGCACGGCCAGTTCCGCTTCCAGTGCACCATCAAATCCCACGCCTCGCGCATCGTCGCGGATATCTGCTCCAGGGAAATCGCCAACCTCCACCACGGAGAGGAAATCACCGTCTCCCTGGATATCGATGCCTACTCATTCTTGTGAGGGCGCAGTACGTGAAAAAAGGTGTAGAATGCGGGCGGGGCATGCGTTCCCAGCAGTATGAAAAGAAGCATGCTCTGCCTCGGCCTTGTGCTGGGAATCGGCCTTGCAGCCCCTGTGCTGCAGGCGCAGCAAGACAACCAGGACACCGCTGCACAAGGTGCCAAGAAGGACAAGAAAAAGGCCGCCAAGCCCAAGCTCGGCAAGGCCAACAAAGCCATCGGCCGCCTGCGCACGCTCAACAAGGTGAAACCCAACGGCAAGGCTGCGTACTACATCATCCTTCAGTCCGCCTCCTGGTGCTCCGGCTGCAATGCGGAAATGCCCAATGTGGTGGCAGCGTATGAGGAGATGAAGAAGGAGGGCCTGGTGGAGCTGGTGCTCGCGAGCGCGGACTACGATCCCGTCTCCGCCAAAGGCTTTGTGGACAAGCACAACGGCAAGTTCCCGGTGGTGATGGCGAAGGATGCCAAGAAAATCCCCCATTTCAAGCCTGCCAAGGGCATACCGTGGGCCATGGTGCTGGATGCGGACGGCAACGAGGTGGAAAACAACAACGGCGCCATCATTGTTCCCAAGTGGAAGCAGTATGAGGAGAAGGCCATACAGGCCCGTGACGCCGCAGCAGCGGCGGCAACCGAATAAATCCACCACAGGGCGCATTGACATTTTGCCCGCGCCGCGCTAACCTTTCCTTGTCCATGAACACGAACACCATCCTGGCACTCGCCCTGCTGGCGGCACCATGCCTGCCCGCGCAGGAGCAGCCCGCCCCGCAGCCCCCGCCAGCCGCGCAGGAGCAGCCCGCCGCCGCAGAGGAAAACGCGGTTGGCAAGGCGCTGGAGGGCATTCAGGGCTACGTCACGGAAAAACGCCCGGATACGCACGCGCGCTACTACATCTACCTGCAGTCTGCGGGCTGGTGCGGCCCCTGCAACCAGGAAATGCCCAAGATTGTGGCGGAGTACAAGGAGATGCAGAAAAACGGCGTGGAAATCATTTTCGTGAGCTGTGACAAGACGCCGGAAGATGCCGCAGCCTTCATGAAGAAGTACGGCGCGGATTTTGCATGCGTGGGGTTCAGCACGCCTGCCGCCGCCGCCCTGCCGGGATTCACGCCGGAGCGCCGCGTGCCGCGCATGACGATAGTGGACGCATCCGGCAAGGTGGTTCAGCCGCCCGTGTTTGCGGCGCATGTGCTGCCCAAGTGGCGTGAGCTCACCCACACCCCCTCTGCAGAGTAACCCTTTCCCCCATTCAACTATGAAGATACAAACATTGTTCCGTGTGGTGCTGGCGGCAGGCCTGTTCTGCGCCATGCCCGTGGTGCTGGCCAAGCCCGCCAAGGCGGCAAAGACAGAGCAAAAGTCCTCTTCCAAGAAAGAGAAGGTGGACAAGAACGCCGTGGGCAACGCCATCAAGGAAATCACTTTCCTCACCGACAAGAAGCCCAATCCCAAGGCCAAATTCTTCGTCTACCTGCAGTCCTCCCGCAACTGCGGGCCCTGCAACCAGGAGATGCCCGGCGTGGTGAAGGCATACAAGGAAATGACCAAAAACAAGGTGGAGCTCATCTTTGTCTGCCGCGACAACAAGGAGGAGGATGCCATCGAGTTCATGAAGAAATACAATGCGGATTTCCCCTGCCTCATGATCGACTCCCCGGAGGTGCAGAAGCTGCCCGGCTTCACGCAATCCGCCACCTTCCCCTGGGCATCCATCGTGGATTCCTCCGGCAAGGAGCTCAAGAACACCCACGCCAAGATGATCATGATGCAGTGGAAGAAAATCACCGAGGAAGCCAAGGGCAAATGATTTTTCTTTCCCACTGTTGACAACACCCCTTTTCTAGAGTAGACTCCAGCCATGAACATCAAACACGTATTTTACTCCGTTCTCGCCCTCGGCCTGATGGCCGCCACACCCGTGGTGATGGCTCGGGACGCCATCAAGGCGCCCACCATGAAGGCTACCAAGGGCAAGAAGGATGCCAAGGACTCCAAGGAGGAGGCCGAGCCCGAACCCGCCGAGTCCGAGGTGGGCAAGGCCTTGGAGGAAATGACCTTCCTCACCGACAAGAAGCCCAACACGCACGCCAAGTACTACATCTTCCTGCAGTCCGCCTCCTGGTGCGGCCCCTGCAACGCGGAAATGCCCCACGTGGTCAAGCAGTACAAGGCCATGGGCCAGGGCAAGAAGAAGGTGGAAATCATTCTCCTGAGCCACGACAAGAAGTCTGATGACGCCGTGAACTTCATGAAGAAGTACAAGGCGGACTTCCCCTGCGTGCTGGCAAGCTCCGTGCCCAACGGCACGCTCCCGGGCTACAAGTACGCCAACGCCATCCCCAACGCCTCCGTCGTGAAGGAAGACGGCAAGGAAGTGGTCAACACCGTTGCCCCGGAAGTCATCAAGAACTGGAAGAAGTACACCAAAAAGTAAGGCTTCCCTCCCAACCTGTTTTCAGGCGGATGCGGTCCACGGCCGCATCCGCCTTCCTTTTTTTTCGGCAACCCGCCGCTTGTGATTGACATGGCGGCGGCAGCGCGCTAAATTTGAACCATGAAACAGAAACTGTTCTATTTGGGAATCGCGCTCGGGTTGCTGGTGTGTACACCGCATGCTTGGGCGGAGGATACGGCAGACGACAAGTCTGCTGCGGAGGCGCCGGCCGTAGAGAACGTGGTGGGCAAGGCGCTCAAGGGAATCAAGAAATACGTGACTTCCAAGAAGCCCAACACCAAGGCCAAGTACTACATCTACCTGGAATCCGCATCCTGGTGCGGCCCCTGCAACAAGGAGATGCCGGAGGTAGTGAAGGCGTACAAGGAATTCAGCAAGACCAAACAGGTGGAACTCATCCTGATGAGCGCGGACAAGGAGGCGGCTGCCGCCAAGGCTTTCATCAAAAAATACCGCGGCAACATGCCATGCCTCCTCGGTGATTCTGCAGAAGCCAAGACCGTGCCGGGATTCAAGACTTCAGAGGGCATACCGCACGTCACGGTGGTGGATGCCTCCGGCAAGGTCATCAAGGAAGGCCACGGCAAACTGGTGGCCGACTGGAAATCATACATCAACCTGTGACACTCATCCCGGCCTCCGAACCATCAAGGAGGAACGTCTTCACCTATCCCTGGGCGTGGTCACTGCCATTCCATATGGGATGGCAATTAGTTCGCAAAGCGCATCTTGGTGGTTTAGGCATAAGCAACGGGAGAGGGCATCCACCCGCCCGGGGGCGGGTGGAAAGAGCGCGCTTGACGCGCGGGAGCAACAATAATGAGCCGTGCCATATGAATGGTAGTTTCAACCACTCTCCTGTGCATGCCCCGCAAGGCGGGGCGTTACGTGGAACCGCTCCCGAAGGGCGCGCTTTTTTTGCACGCCGCCGGAACGCATACCTGTCCTAAATAAATTCCAAACAACGGGAGGGGGACAGAAAATATCAGGACGCGAAAAAGGAGATTGCACATGGTTTAAATCAGTCGTAGACTGAAGTTGCACAAAACCAAACAATCTCCATGTCCAAGATAACA
>JAZLHB010000045.1:0-4654 GCA_045616565.1 Akkermansia sp.
AATCCCCGGCACGAGCAGGAAGGTGTTGTTGGTGCTGGAACGGTACTCGATACCGGCGTAATGGATAGCGTTGGAGTCCCCCAGGGTGCTGGCGGTAAATGTGGGGTCTATCACTCCGTTGTGCTGCACCGTGGCAATGAAATTGTAGCCGATGCCCGCAGCCGGGCCGGAATCCACGCGGCTGTCGTAGTTGATGAGCGGCTGGTTTTCCGGCCACATGTAGGTGTCGATATTCTCATTCAGGTAGGTCAGGCTGATACCCTGCGTTTCCCTCAAGTGCAGAAGCAAATCATTCACGCCATGCACGGCGTACTGCCCCTTGTTGTCGCCAAAGTCGCAATAGGTGGTGCGCGTGAGCTGGTCGCTGCGGCTGGCACCCTGCACCGTGTTCGCAACGCCGGCAGCAGCGGCGCACAGGACAATCAACAGGGCCTTGCGGAGAGATGTGGGAAGGTGAAGTTTCATATAGACTAACTACGTTCTCAGTCTATATGTTTTTCCTAGGGAAATCAAGAAAAAACTTGGATATACCAAACTGCCCTTGTTTGCGCTTGAAGGAGGAAATGCGGCATGCTAGAATACGCGTGTGAAAGTCATTGTGGTAACAGGCGGCATTGCGTCCGGAAAATCGACTGTGGTGGAACTGCTCAAGCAAATGGGCGGCGAGGGCGTGGAATGCTTTGACTGCGACGCGGCCGTGGAGGAGCTGCAGCAGACCGGGCGCCTCTCCCGCGATCTGGTGGCGGCGTTCGGCGAGCACGCGCTGGATGAGAAAGGCGCGGTGAACAAGGACTACCTGCGGGATTTGGTGAAAAACAATCCCGAAAAGCGCGACGAGCTCAACCGCCTGGTCCACCCGAAACTGGCGGAGATGTTCCGCAACGCGCAGGCCCAGGCCCGCCAGCGCGGGGATGTGCACACCTTCCTGCTGGATATTCCTCTGTACTACGAGAGCCCGGCGGTGTTCGGCGACAGCGACACGCTGGTGTGCGTGGCCGCAGTGACGCCGGAAACGCAGGTGGCGCGCCTGGTGGCGCGCGACGGCATCGGCAAGCGGGACGCCAAGGCGTTCCTGGCCGCGCAAATGCCCACGCAGGAAAAGATAGACCGTTGCAACGTGGTGTTCTGGAACGAGGGCTCGCGCGACTACCTCAAGCGCCAAGTGGAGCTTTTCTACAACACGGAGCTGGCATCAGAGGCCAACGCCATGCACGCGCGCAGCGTGGTGGTGAACCTCAACGAGCTGCGCCTCCAACCCCTCAACGAGCTGCAGCGCCTGGCCACCGCCAAGGCCCGCAAGGGCGCGGAAAGCAAGCCCCGCCCGGAACTGGTGGCGGAGCTGGCACGCACCTACCTGGGCGAGGGCAGCCAGGTTTTTGCCTCCGGCGTGCTGGAGATGGGCAAGGACAACATTGCCTACCTGCGCGACCCCGCCCGCAGTTTCCGCCCCAGCGCGGATGACCCCGTGGTGCCGCACGCCCTGATGCAGCAATACGGCCTGCGCAGCGGCAACAGCGTGAAAGTGCGCCTGCAGCTGCTGCGCGGCAAGGCCCCGGAGCGCTCCGTGGCGGCAGAAATTATCGTGGAAATCGAAGGCAAGCCCGCAGAGGAATACGTGCAGCCCAAGGATTTCGACCACCTGACCCCGCTCATCCCCACCAAGCGACTGCTGCTGGAAAACCCGGATATCAAATCCGCCGCCATGCGCGTGCTGGATATCATCACCCCGCTCGGCATGGGGCAGCGCGCCCTGGTGGTGGCCCCGCCGCGCGGCGGCAAGACGGTTCTGCTCAAGACGATGGCCCGCTCCCTGCGCGCTAACTACCCGGAAGCCACGCTGCTGGTACTGCTGCTCGACGAGCGCCCGGAGGAAGTGACGGATTTCGAGGAATCCGTGGATGCCCCCGTGTACGCCTCCACATTCGACGAACCCTCCCGCCGCCACGCGCAACTGAGCGACATGGTGCTGGAGCGCGCCCGCCGCCTGGTGGAACAGGGCAAGGATGTCATCATCATGCTGGATTCCCTCACCCGCCTTTCCCGCGGCTACAACGCCAACCAGGTTGGCGGCCGCACCATGAGCGGCGGCCTGGGTTCCGGCGCGCTGGAAAAGCCCCGCAAATTCTTCGGCGCCGCACGCAGTATCGAGGAAGGCGGCAGCCTCACCATCATTGCCACCTGTCTGGTGGACACCGAATCACGCATGGATGAAATCATCTTTGAGGAATTCAAGGGCACCGGCAACATGGAAATCCGCCTGGACCGCGAGCTTTCCGAGCGCCGCATCTACCCCGCCATCTCCATTCCCCAGAGCGGCACGCGAAACGATGACCGCCTGTACCACCCGGACGAGATGCTGCGCATCCTGCAGGTGCGCCGCCAGCTGGCCTCCCTGCCCGGCTGGGAGGGGCTGGAAACCCTGCTGCGCAACATTGCCAAAACCCAGAACAACGCAGAGCTGCTCATCAAGGGGCTGGTTATCTCTACACGATAACCGGATTCACAATTTCGGAAAAGAGACTCCATCCCCCCGCCGGAGCGGGTGGGCGCAGTGTATTTCCGGGCAAGTGATTTACTTTCTGCGGCGGCGGGCGGCAAGAGCCGCAAGCGCCAGCAGGGAGAGCGTGCCTGTGGTGGGTTCCGGGGTTTCCACCAGATTCTTGAATACAACCTTGCCCTGTTGATCCAGGTTCAGGGTGGGGCTCCAGTAGTTGCCCAGGCGCATGTCCAGCCCGGCAGCTTGCTTGATGCTCACATCCTCCCCGAAATCGAACGCCACGCTCGCCGTGGCTGGGTCGAACTCCTGCGGCAGCGTGAGGTCGCTGGCATCCAGCAGAACGTTCTCCATCACCAAATCGCAGTTGATGAGGTAGCCCAGATTGAAGTGGTAGACGCCATCCAGCAGCTCAAGGTGCTCGTTAGAGAGCTTGATGGTGACGTTGTTCAGCGTGATGGTGTGGCCGTTACCCACGGAGATGGAGTTGTTTTCCGTGAGGACAAGGTTCTCCAGCTTCAGGTCGTAACCCATGCGGCGGATGTCCAGCCCGTCCGCCAGGCTGGCGGCACGCCCGGTTCCGGCAATGAGACCGTCAGACACGCTCAGCTCCTTGAGCAGTCCGGGGGCCTCCCACGCGAGAACCCCAACGGCGGTGGCCCCTGCAGAAATACTGCCGCGGTATTCATGGCGGTCATTGTGAATGTGCGTTTCGCCGAAGAAGAACGCGCCTATACCCTCGTCCACAGACACTCTGCCGCCAATGGTGCCGTTGCCGATGGAGGCATGCCATCCCAGTTCGGCATCGCTGGTGAGCGTGTTGCCCCCCAGGTTCAACGTGGCATTGTCGCGCAGGGTGACGATGCCTGTGATGGCGGTTTTCTCCAGCAGGGTCAGGTTCTTGTTCTCGGCTACAGTCAGGGCGCTGTTGAGTGTGCCGTTGCCGATAGTGGCGGAGCCTTGCAGGGCCACGGTATTGGAGAGGGTGAAGTTGTTCAGGTTCAGCACGGCCTGGTCTCCCAGGGAGACGGTGGCCGTGCCGCGCAGATTGCCGCCAAGCATGGCGGCCATGCCTTCCGCCACGCGCAGCGTGCCGTTGTCCACCGTGGCGTATTGCCCTGTGGCCGAGAAGGAGCCCAACCAAGCCTCGGCTCCACCCAAATCCAGTTCCGCCTCGCTCGCCATGGTGAAGGTTGCGTGGTCCCCGATGGTGACGTCTTGCAGGGCGAGCCTGCCGGAAGCGCCTTGCAGTGCCAGATTGCCGTCAAGCGTGCCGCCGCCGATGCTGGCGGAACCTTCCAGTGCAACAGCCTTGGAGAGGGTGTGGCCGCCCAGCGCCAGCACGGCACTGTCACCCAGGGTAACGGCCTCCGTTCCGGAAAGATTGCCGCACAGGGTGAGCGTCTTGCCCGCGTCCACGGTGAGGGAGCCGTTGAAGGAGCCGCCGCCCATGCATGCATCCCCGGTCACGTGGCCCCCCTTGCTGGCAAGGGTTTTGCCGTTCAGGTCCAGCGAGCCCCCCTGCAGTTCGAGGTCGGTTGAATGTGCCCAGAGGGTCGAGCCAAGCGTGACCGTATCCCCGCTCTCCACCAACAGCTTGCCGCCGCCGCCAACCACCGAGGATTCCCCCGTGAATGTGAATCTGGCCAGCCTGGCAGTTGTCCCGCCCAGGGCCAGCTGCGCATTGTTCCCCATGGCGAACGTTGCGTTCTCCCCGATCGTCACGTTGTCCAGCGTGAGCTTGCAGGTCGACCCTACGCAGGATGCATCAATGATTTCCACGGCTTTGTCAATCACGCCGTTGCT
Source organism: Akkermansia sp. (assembly GCA_045616565.1). Lineage (GTDB taxonomy): Bacteria > Verrucomicrobiota > Verrucomicrobiia > Verrucomicrobiales > Akkermansiaceae > Akkermansia. The sequence continues at coordinate 4,301 of JAZLHB010000045.1, forward strand.
GAGGACAGCATCCCCGGCCACGCGCATGGCTCCCATGGATAGGGAGTGGTTGGCCATATCCAGCTTGCCGCCCCGCAGTTCCAGCACAGCCGTGCCGGATAGGCCCTCGCCAAGCTGGGCCGTTTCCCCTTTCCCCACAAACAGTTTGCCGTTGTCAACCGTGGCGGAGTTCCCTGTGAACGTAAACCCGGTCAGCCGGGCCTCTGCTTCACCCAGGTCCAGTTTCGTATTGTTCCCCATGTTGAAAGCAGCGCGCTCCGCAACCGTCACGCCATGCAGCGTGAGCTTGCTGGAGGAATCGATATTTACAGACGAGTCAATCGTGCCGGTATCGATGGTGGCGGAGCCTGCCAG
>JAZLHB010000046.1:0-4287 GCA_045616565.1 Akkermansia sp.
CGCGCATCCTCGCCACCATGCCCCACACCCTCCGCGTCGTCCTCCCCAAGCCCGGCCCCCCCGCCAACCCGAACGGAAACCGCGCACACTACTTCAAAATACACGCGGAGCGCAAGCGCACACCCGCCCTCGCCAGGCAGCGCACAATCGACGCCTGGAACAAGGCCGTGTCCACGCCCCAGTACCCGGACGACTTCACCTCCTACCGCTACGTCTGGAACTACTACGGAACCACGCTCCCCGACGATGACAACATCATAGCCCGCTGCAAGTCAATCAAGGACGGCGTGTGCGACGCATTGGGCATCAACGACCGCAACCTCCGCAACCACGGCGTCGCCTTCATCCGAGACAAGGAAACCAAAGGCTGCGTCACCATCCTCCTCAATTAACCAAAACCGCAAGAATATGAAAGGAACACGCATCATCACTCTTGAACTGGAGCATACCAACGACAGTCCGGTGGACACAGCAAGGGAAGCGCGCCGCATCCTAGCCATGCTCACAGACGAGGAGACAACCATGCTGGCGGAAGCCGGGCTCATCCTATCGATCCGCGCAACAAACCACCCTGAACGTCCGGTAGAAATGGTGCCGCCAACCAGATACGCCAACATCGAACTCCTGCCGACATGGGCGAAAAACCTCATGAAAGGAGACAAGCAATGAACGAAAATCGATTTAAAGTGGTGAGAGGCTTTGAGAAGCTCGATTCCCCCGACTGGTATAACAAAGAACTCGAATACCTTGCGATAGTTGACACGCAAAACAACGATGAAATTTACCGCGTGAGATATGCTTTCAAACAAATTCCATTATCAAAGATGCACGAAGAAAAGCTGAAAATCGTCTGCTTTATCCTGAACACGCTCTAATCCTAATCCTAATCCTAATCTTAATCTTAAATCTTAAATCCCAAAATCCCAAAATCCCAAATAGTACATCGTACATAGTACCCAGTAAATCTTGTTGTCTCAATCACGCTTGCCACCTCATACCATGGACAACAAGAACACCACCACCACCACCGAACCGAACATCGGCCCCCGCCAAATGGCATTCCTCTCTGTCGCCCGCGCTTGCGCCCGCGTCAGGGGAAAGTCGCGTTTCAAGCTGAACGATACCGACATCTCCGTAGTCTACGAGGTCGCCAAGGCGCAGCCGCACGGCCTCTCCGTCAACGACATCCGGGACCTCGTCTCCGAGCGTGAAGCCACATGGGTATTCCGGGCCGTCCAGCGCATGCAGGACGCCGGGGTCCTCGCCCGCACGGAGAAAACCAACCCGGAAACCAAGCGCAGAATATCCGTCTTCGTCCTCGGCCCCAACGCAGAAAGCCATATCAACTTCTGGGCCGATGTCTTTGAATCCGCGGCAGACCTCTAGCTTGCGTGGAAACAATGCACAAAAACAACCAACCTGGTGTATAATGCAACAGGTATGGACAAACTCACAGCACAGCAAGCCGCCCTTGATGTCATAGGCGACTACACACTCCAGCCCCGCACCACCCAAATGATTGCGCTGGACAGGCACTACTCGACCACCCTCCGCTTCTGCGTGGCGCAGTCCAACTGGAGCTTTGCCCGCCGCGTCAGAGACATCCAGCCGAACGCGGACGGCACGTTCACCATACCAATTGACTGCCTCGTACTCCGCGAAGTGCGGGATGCAGACGGAAAAAAGCTCGGCAACTGGCAGCTCCTGGACCGCACCATCACCACGGATGAAGCACCCTCCGCACTCCGCGTCACCTACACCACGGACTACACCATATCAGAAAACGGCGAGGTGCCCGACTCCGCGCCAACCTTCGCCCAGTACTTCGTCACCCTCCTTGCCGCCCGCGTCGCGCCCTCCATCCTCGGCGGTGATGAATACGGCATGCAGCTCTCCCTCTCCCTGGAGCAGAAGGCAAACTCCTACCGCCTCCGCGCCATTGCACAAGACCGCATGCAGGATGCCTCCAACGACCAATCACCCATGCGCGACCTCCAAGACCTCCGCCGCAACAAATAAAATAGTACCTAGTACATAGTACCTAGCAAATACCTCGCCATGCTTCAAACAATCGCAACCCTCTTCGCCCAGAACTCCCAGCGCCGGCAGCTCTCGCACCAGGCACGCCTGCTGGACACACAGGCGCGCGCCACACGCATACGCGGCAACTCCCAAGCCGCGCGCATCGAGCAAGCCGCCGAACAGAACCAGCAGCTCGCGGGCTTCAACCTCCGCCAGGAACGCGCAAACCAGCGCGCGGCGCAGGGAACCGTCAGAACCGCGCGCGGCGCATCCGGCTTCACGCAGGACGGAACAGGCAACGCCGCAGAGCAGGAACTCATGACCGCAACGGATATGCAAATCGCCAACCAGGCTTTCTCCGCATCCGTCGCCATGGGCAACGCCTGGCAAGCCGCATCCGACACACGCCGCCAAGCCGCCATCGACTCCGACATCCTCGCCGCCAAGGCCAACTCCTACCGCGCCGCAGCAAAGGGCACCCAGCGCGCCATGTGGGCAACAGGCATCTCCGGCGTTGTCGGCGCAGCCGTTGGGTACTACCAGGCATCCGCCGCCAACTCCAACCTCGCAGACTCCCTCCACGCGGACGAGCAGGCGGGCCTCATCACCCACAATGAAGCGCGCGCCGCCTATGAGTCTGGCTACCAGAACCCCGCCCTCCAGGGGTTGCAGGGCATGGACTCCTTCTCATCCGCCGCAAACGCATTCAACCCCTACACCGCAGCCCTCACGGGAGAATTCAACAACCGCCGCAACAACTGGGGCGGCTTCCTCTCCGTCCTCACGGGCCACACACCCTACAACATCACAGGCGCAAACAACCTCCTCTACGATTAGTCCGCCATGGAAACAAATCCCACATACCAGGGCCAGCTCCACCACCCCGGCCAAGCCCCCGCGCCCCAGGTCCAGCAGGGAACCCCGGAACTGGACGCCCTCATGAACCGCAACCAGCGCGCCATGCTCTCGTCCGCAATCGAGCTGGACGATGAACTCGTCAACGCTCACGACTTCGCTCTCCAGCAGGAGCGTGTCGCACGCACCAAGCGCGTCACAGACGCATTCCAGGCGGAAATGCAGGACATAGCCTCCCGCCCTTATGGCGACCCCAAATCCATCTTCGACAAGAACGGCAAATTCCGCGAGTCCTACTTCAACGAACGCCGCGCGCACTACGCCTCCCTCCTCAAGGGAACGGATGCTGGCTTCCTCGGCGCGGACGCCAAGTCCAAGGCAACCGCTGCCATGAAGCAGACCTTTGATGCCATGGACATCTACGCCCACTCCGCCGTCAAGGCCTCCATCAAGCAGCACGGCGTCCTCCAGTTTGAGCAGAACTACTACGACGCCCTCGCAAACGGGCAGTACAACCTCGCCATCTCCTACATCACCCAAGCCGCGCAGAGCAAAATCATCAACGCACAAGCCGCAAGCCAATACCACGGAAAGCTCTATGCCGCCAACGCGTCCCGCCGCGCCGCCCTTTCCGACGGTCGCCGCAAGGCCCTCAATTCATTACCAAGCGTAGACAACTAGCCATGCCAGAACTCCAAAACTTCACAGGCGACTCCCAGGACGACTTTGACACCGGTGTCGCCAACATGACCGGCGAGCAGCAGGAAGCCATGAACCAATCCGCCAACGCCGCCCCCCTCATCGGGCTGGAGCCCAACGGCGCAATCCGCTTCGCGGGCTTCGGCTACCCAAACGAGTACGTCCAGCACCTCATCAGCGACATTGAGCAAGACCCGTCTTCGCTCAACACCGCCCGCGCAAAGGCTTGCTGGCGGCGGGTCGCGCTCTGGCACGCATACAACCCGGATAACGCCCACGCCTCCAAGGACCAGATTGCCAGGGCCATCAAGCGCGATTGCCGCATCGACGGCTTCGCCGGCCTCCTGTACAAGGACGCGGAAAACCCGGAGGAAGCCATGGCCGCAGACATCGACCGCGTGATTGGAGACACCCTCGCCAACACTCGAAAGGAGCTGGCGGGCATAGCGCAGGCAGCCATGGACACCTACGACCAGAACGCAAGCCTTGCCAAGCAGTACAACGGTCGCTGGGAGAGGGATACCGACACCCTGGAGATTGTCGCTCCCAAGACCGACGACAAGGGAAACCCCGTCGACAAAAAGGGCAAGGTCATCGATTGGTATGACGAGGACGCGGAACAGGCCGTAAACAAGGAAGACCCGCGCTATATCGAGGAGGCGAAGCGGCAGCAGCGCAGGAACAAGGCCCTCAACGAGGAGCTTCTGCTCC
>JAZLHB010000047.1:0-7042 GCA_045616565.1 Akkermansia sp.
TGGATGCCGGGCGGGCCTTGGAAAAGCGTTGGCGGGGAGTTACGCCTCCTCGGTGACCTTGGCGTTCTTGGCCAGGAGGTCCAGCACCTTGGAGGTGAGCACGGACAGGCGCACGCCGGTCATGCGGTTCTCCCTGTAGAGCTTGCGGATGAAATTCTTGAGGTTCTTCTCACCGGCCTGCTGGGCCATGCCGGCCACGGCGTTGAGGAGCTCGTTCTCGGAGACGCCGAGGTTCTCCTTGCGGGCAATCTCCTGCAGGGCAAAGTACACGCGCAGGTTGCGCTCGGTCTCCTTGCGGCACTCGGCCTTGTAGTCGTCGCCCTTGGACTTTTCGATGACGTCGTACTCGCCCTTCTGGATAGCCTCGTAGATCTTGCGCTGCACGGTGTTCTCGTTCTCGCGGTCCACCAGGACCTCCGGCAGGGGGAAGGTGAGCTTGTCCGCCAGCTGCTCGGAAATCTGGTCGGCCTTGGCCTCGTCGGCCTCCTGCTGCTTGCGGTCCTCCAGATTGCCGCGCACAATGCTGCGGATGTCGTCCAGAGACTTGCCGGGCAGGGCATCGGCAAAGAGCTCCTCGGTGATTTCCGGAACGCGCTTCTCACGCACCTCCTTGACGGTGCAGTGGAAGGTCACCTCCTTGGAGGCGAGCTCGGCAATCGGGAAATCCTCTTTCATGGTGAGGGTGATATCCTTGGTGTCGCCCACGGAAAGGCCTACCACGCCCTCAGCAAGGCCGGGCATGAAGGCATCCTCCTTCATGGCGAGCCAATGGCCCTCGCGGCCCTCCATGAAGCCCACGGGCTTGCCGCAGAACTCTGCGGTGGGCTTGCCTTCCACAGAAGTGGTGAAATCAATGACGGCCACATCGCCCATGGCGGCGGCGCGCTCCACGGGCTCATGCGTGGCGGAGCCCTCCGCGTATTTCTGCAGGGCGTCCTGCACCTCCTCGTCCGCCACCTTGGAAGAGGGAACGGTGACCTCCAGGCCCATGTACTCGGGGAGCTCGAAGTTGGGAACGATGGTGAGCTTGGTGCTGAAGTTGTAGGAGCCGTCATCCTGGAAGCCGGCGTCCGGCTCGCCGAAATCGAGCACCTTCAGGTCCTCGTTCTGCTGGAGGCTCTGCTCCTGGATATCAGACTTGAGGCGGTATTCCACCTCCTCGCGCACGGGTTCCGCGTAGCGCTTGGCCACCACGCTCTTGGGGGCCTTGCCGGGGCGGAAGCCGGGGATGTTGGCGTTCTTCATGTAGGTGGCCACAACGGTGTCGCGGATGCTGTTCACTTCGTCAGCAGTGGCAGTGGCAGTCAGAGTGGCCTCGCACTCGTTAATTTTGTCTATCTTGATATCCATGGTGAGAAAGGCGGTAAATTTCGCGTGGGCGGATAATACCTGAAAGACGCCTAAAAGGCAAGGGCAGACTTCCCCATGACATAAATTAGGGTCGCGGGCCTACTTCTTGCCCTTTTTCTTCTTGCCTTGGTCCGGCAGGTATTTTTGCCAGTCCGCCACAAACTGGGCCACATCCTGCCCGTTGGCCTGGCCGAGCTTCTTGCCTTCCGCATCCACGGCCACCATGAAGGGCAGCGTGTTGGGCCCGGAATAGGGGAAGGGTACACCCTTGCCTTCACCGGGGGCAACCACGGGGAATTTCATCTTGGCCTTGCGGGCCCACTTGGCTGCGGTTTTGGCATCCTCGTCGCCGTTGAGCATCACAATCTCCGCCTCCTTGGTCTTCTGCATCTGCTTGTGGGTGGCCACAATGGCGGGGCATTCCGCCACGCAGATGCCGCATGTGCTGCGGGATTTGTAGATGAAGTAGACCTGGGCCTTGGTGTTGAGCTTGGCGTTGTTGACGAAAGTCTTGTCCTTCAGGGAAGCCGGCACGGCGGGCAGTGTCTCCGTTTCGGTTGTTTCAGGCGCGGCGTCTTCCGCAAAGGCGGGTTGCACGCTCACGGCGCCCCACACGGTGAGGGCGCACAACAGGGTGAATGCAGTTTTCATGGTTGGAAAAGGCGGTGGAATTGCCGGTTGAGGATACCCCCGCCGCGCGGAAAATGCAAGGCCGGAATGCCCTTGCCGCGCAGTTGCGTCAGAAGATGAAGAAATCAATGGCGCGGAGGCGCAGGGAGCCGTAGAATTTTGCGTGGATGAGGCGCACGCGCTGCTTCTGGTAGGCTTGTGCGGCTTCCTTGAGCTGCGGGGTGACGGTTGTGGTGTCTCGCCCGGAGAGCAGGCCCGCCTGCTGCAGGTAGGAAATGACGGGAAGCACCTGCGGGGCCAATGCCTCTGCGGTGGCGGTGTCCGTCACACCTTCGTAGAGCTTGGTCATTTCCTTGAAGATGGAGGTAAGCTCCACGGTTTCCTCTACCGTATAGGGCTTGGGCTGGGCGTCCGCCGGCAGCGTGCGGAAAAGCGCGGGCATGGGCAGCCAGGCGATGATTTCCTCGTACTTGTCCTGCGGCAGGTCTGCGTACTGGGCCATCACGCCCATGGAGGGCACATCTATGCCCAGCAGCTCCACCCAGCGCTCCAGCGCCTGGTTGGCGGCGTAGTCCTGGCGGCCGTTGAGGTTGCCGTTGCCCATGATTTGGAGCAGGTCTGTGAAGGCTTTGGGGCAGCCGAGGGAGCGGGCGTAGCCGGCGGCGGCAAAGTTGTTGGCCTCGGTAATGCGCCCGGCATCCGCCTTGCGCTGTAGCTGGCGGCGCAGGAGCACGCTCTTCACATCGGTCTCCAGCTTCATGCGCTGCATGGGGGAGAGCGCCTTTAGCTGAGCTTCAGAGGGGGGCAGGGGGAAGGCGGCATCCGCTATGGTGGCGTAGGGTTCCTCTCCCGCCGCCGCCTGCATCCACGCCGGCATGAGCGCGCTAGGCTCGGCGGCCAGCGGAAGGGCGCAGAATACGGGGATGAGCACGTGCAGCTTCATGGCTCTCAGGCAATTTCGCCCATGTAGAACTTCTTCTTGCCGCGGCGGATGATGATGACGCTGCCTTCCAGTGCGGCGGCGGCATCCACGGGGTGGGCGGCATCCTTCACCACCTCTCCGTTCAGGGAGATGGCTCCGTTGCCGATGAATTCACGCGCCTCGCGCTTGGAGGAGCAGATGCCCGCGCCCACCAGCACATCCGCCAGCGGACCGGGGGTAATGCTCACATGCGGCACGTTTTTCATGCCGGCCTTGATGTCGCGCAGGCTGAGGCTCTTGAAGTCTCCCGCGAAAAGTTTCTCGCTGATTTCCACGGCGCGGTGGAATTCCTCCTCTCCGTGGAGATCCGTGATGATTTCCCGCGCCAGGGCTTTCTGCGCCAGGCGCTGTTCCGGGTGCTCCACGTGCTGCGCCTCTATTTCCGTAATCTGCTCCGGCGTGAGGAAGGTGAGCCGTTTCAGGTAGGAAATCACGCAGCTGTCCTCTGTGTTGATGAGGAACTGGTAGAGCTCGTACGGGCTGGTCTTGGCCTTGTCCAGCCACAGGGCGTTGCCCTCGCTCTTGCCGAACTTGTTGCCCTGGGAATCCGTGACCAGCGGCATGGTGAAGGCGTACACCTCATCCCCGGAGGTCTTGCGGATGAGCTCGATGCCGGTGGTGATGTTGCCCCACTGGTCGCTCCCCGCCACCTGCAGGTCCACCCCGCGCGTCTCGTGCAGGTGCTTGAAATCGATGGCCTGGATGAGCATGTAGGAGAACTCCGCGTAAGAGATGCCGCTCTCCATCTGGCGCCGCACATGGTCCTTGGTGAGCATGTAGCCCACGTTGATGTACTTGCCGTAGTCGCGGAAGAAGTCGATGACGTTGAGCTCCTTGATCCAGTCGTGGTTGTTGACGACCTCGAACCCGAAGATGCGCTCCACCTGGGCCTTGAGGGCCTCGTAGTTGTGGAAGACCTCCTCCTTCTGCTTGAGCTCGCGTTCCACGGTGCCGCGCGGGTCGCCTATGAGCCCGGTGGCCAGCCCCACCAGCAGGATGGGGTGGTGCCCCGCCCGCTGCAGGCGCCGCGTGATCAGGAAGCTGGAATAGTGCCCCAGGTGCAGGCTGTCCGCCGTGGGATCTGTGCCGATATAGAACGTGAGGCCGCCCTTGTTGAGCTTCTCTATCAAGTCCGGGCTGGAAATCTGGTTCACCAGCCCGCGCCATTCCAGTTCTTCGTATAAGGTCATAGCCATGCTTCTGATTGGGAAGCCGCATGATACCACAGCCCGCGTGCGGTGTCAAAGCGATTATCGTTTGACTAAAGGGGGCGGATGGAATAAAGAAGCCCGCCGTGATAATTTAGGCGGGCTCGTCCAATTGAGGGGAATCGGCACTTGGCGGGCTATCGTTCGAGAGCCGGCGAGAGGTCGCTGTTTTCCTCAATGCGGAGCATTTGGATGTCCCTGACGGAGGGGGCAAACCATGCGTACGCCTTTGAGAGCCTCTGCGTGGCAACGATGCAGGTAACTGCGTTCACCTTATCCTTGTTTCCGAAGTAGACGGAACCTTGCTGGTGCTCGAAACCTTCTTGGCGCAGAAAGTTCCCGATGTCCTTGTAGGCGTTCTGCCACGATGGAACACCATAGAGTTCCTGAAGCTTGGCTGTGTCCAAATCGAATGCGATGGCGTACATGCCCCCTCTCTAGCGTACTTTTTGCGAATTGTCAATAAAAATCAGCCGTCATTCCGAAAAAAGGCCATCGTAGCTCACTCTTGGCAAATCCTGTCCGTGTCCTTTTGTGATTTTCATGCTTCATCCCCCCGCAACCGTGTGAGCTGGCGTACCGGTCGCCTTGCTCCTCGCATTGAAGGTTCCTTGCATGCTATGGTGTCAAAGCGATTATCGTTTGACTAAAGGGGCGTGTTGTGGCATGATGGGCGGCGTGAAAGCGGCGCTCAAGACTTTGGCTGCGGCCATTCTGCTGGCAGCCCTCCCCGGGTGTGATGAATCCGATGAGGTGCAGGCGGAGCGCGCCGCCCAGTTCACCACCTCCACCAAGCCCGCGCCCAACCCGCAGCTGGAATCCATTGAATCCATGGTGCGCACGGATGCCGCCACCGCCCCCACCGGGCTCAAAACAGCCCCCAAGTATGAGCTCTACAGCACCTACAAGGGAGACGACATCAAGCAGGTGACCGGCGTTTCCGGGCGCAGCCTCGTGCTCTGCTTCACCGCACCCTGGTGCCCCCACTGCGACAAGATGAAGCAGTCCCTGCAGGAGCTGGCGCAGGCGGAGAAGGGCAACGTGCAGGTGGTGGAGGTGAACGCGGACGCCTACCCCGCGCTCGCCACGGACTACGGCATCAACAAGGTGCCCACCACCATCTTCTACACGGAAGGCGTGAAGCTGCGCACCATTGAGGGTGCCTACACCGCAGACAGCCTGGGGCGTTTCCTGCATGCCATGCTCACCCGGGGAGACAGCCCCGCCACCGCTCCCAAATAACCACCACCACTTTCCCACCATGAGATTCCTGACAGGATTGCAACCCAGCGGACAGCTCCACATCGGCAACTACTTTGGCGCCATCAAACCCGCCGTGGAGCTGCAGGAAAAGGGCGAAGGCTTCTACTTCATCGCCAACTACCACGCCATGACCACCATGGAGAGCGCGCAAGCCCTGCGCGAGAACACGCGCGGCCTGGCCGTGGACCTGCTCGCCTGCGGGCTGGACCCGGAAAAGTGCACCTTTTTCGCCCAATCCGCCGTGCCGGAGGTGAACGAGCTCGCCTGGATCCTCTCCACCGTGTGCCCCATGGGCCTGCTGGAGCGCTGCCATTCCTACAAGGACAAGATGGCGCACGGATTCGCCGCCTCCCACGCGCTGTTCGCCTACCCCGCCCTCATGGCTGCGGATATCCTGCTCTACAACAGTGATGCCGTGCCCGTGGGCAAGGACCAGAAACAGCACCTGGAGGTCACGCGAGACCTTGCCGGCAAGATGAACGACACCTTCGGGGAGGAGCTCTTCAAGCTCCCGGATCCCATCATCAGCGAGGTCACCGCCGTTGTCCCCGGGCTGGACGGCCAGAAGATGAGCAAGAGCTACGGCAACACCCTCCCCATCTTCGGTGAGGAGAAGGCCACCCGCAAGCTCATCAACAAGAAGGTGGTCACCGATGCCACCCCGCTGGAGGACCCCAAGCCCACGGAAGGCTCCATCATCCTGGCCCTCTACAAGCTTTTCGCCACCCCGGAGCAGTACGCCGCCATGGTGGATGCCCACAAGGCCGGCGGCGTGGGCTACGGCCAGTTCAAGAAAGACCTTTTCGAGGCCTACTGGGAATACTTCCGCGCCGCCCGCGAGCGCCGCGAGTGGATTCTCGCCAACCCCGCATACGTGGATGACGTTCTCACCCGCGGCGCCGCCCGCGCACGCGAGGAGGCCCGGGCCACCCTCGCCCGCATCCGCAAGGCCGTCGGCCTCGCCTGGTGCTGAACCCTCCCTGCATCCCCGCAAAAAGCGCCGGGCGACAGCTATGTCCACCCGCGCCTGTATGCCAGACCCTCAATAGTTTGAAGCTCCGGTGCGGCGGTTCCGTTTTTGATAGTCAACACGATTTTTCATAATTCGAGGGGAAATGCACGAGTGCCCAAAGGGGACTTCTATTTAACCGAAAAGGGTGATTGAGAGGGTATGGTCGGAAAAAATGAGGAATCATATCATTTAAGAATTCCAAAGCATGTAAAAAGTGCTATACTGGCGGTGTTGCACGGATATGTCCAAGAAACACCCCTCGCCATCGCTTCCGCTTAGAGACCTTTTCCAGCTGCGCCCCAAGACCGTCATGCCCCACGGACTGGACAAACTGTCAGGCTACATCGACTTCGAGGCGTTCCGCCCCAAGCTCGACGAGTTGTGCCACTACAGCGACAAGGGGCGCCCGCACTACGATGTGGTGGTGATGTTCCGCATACTCATACTGCAAACGCTCTACGACCTGAGCGACGAGGACACGGAGTACTGCATCAGCGACCGCCGCAGCTTCCAGGCCTTCGTGGGACTGCGCGGGGTGGACGACATACCGGACGCCCGCACGATATGGGCGTTTCGTGAAAGGCTGGGAGCCGGGGG
>JAZLHB010000048.1:0-1525 GCA_045616565.1 Akkermansia sp.
CGCGGTTGTCTCTACAATATGTCTCGGTGGCACGCCACCCCGTCAACTCCAAGGCTGGTATTATGTTCACAACCAATTCTAGCACACGAGTCTAGGGGGCGTGCCGCTTTTCTGCTCCGCTACAAATCTGCCGGAGTGCCCTTTTTTTGCCAAAAGATATGCGGCAAAACGCCGCAGTGTGGCGGATTGCCGCGTCGGGCGTGCCGTTTTGCGCGGCGTTTTGCCGCAGTTTTGCGCCTATTTATATCTAAAAGTGTTGATATTTCAATGTGTTGTAAAATTGGCACGGTATTTGCAACAAGGGAAGGTGTAAGACAGCCGCCCCCTGCGGCACAAAAGAAAATCTAACCCAATAGAAACAACGATATGAGCAAGATACTCGGAATCGACCTCGGTACCACGAACTCCTGCATGGCCGTGATGGACGGCGGGCAGGCGACTGTTCTTGAAAACAGCGAAGGCGCGCGTACCACTCCTTCCATCGTGGCATTCACCAAGACCGGCGAGCGTATCGTGGGCCAGGCCGCCAAGCGCCAGGCCGTCACGAACCCGCGCAACACCGTGTTCTCCGCCAAGCGCCTCATCGGCCGCAAGTACGCAGAGCTCACGGAGGACGACAAGAAGCTTCCCTACACCATCGTGGAGGCTGCCAACGGCGACGCCCACATCCAGGTGGAGGTGGGCGGCGAGACCAAGGTGTACTCCCCGCAGGAGATTAGCGCCATGGTGCTCTCCAAGCTCAAGGCGGACGCCGAGGCCAAGCTCGGCGAGACCATCACGGAAGCCGTGATTACCGTGCCCGCCTACTTCAACGATGCCCAGCGCAACGCCACCAAGGCCGCCGGTGAGATTGCCGGTCTCAAGGTGCGCCGCATCATCAACGGGCCCACCGCCGCTGCCCTGGCATACGGCCTGGACAAGAAGAGCAACGAGCAGATTGCCGTGTACGACCTCGGCGGCGGCACCTTCGATATCTCCGTGCTGGAGATCGGCGACGGCGTGTTCGAGGTGCTGGCCACCAACGGCGACACCCGCTTGGGCGGCGATGACTTTGACAACCGCGTCATCGACTACATCGCGGGCGCCTTCCAAAAGGAAAACGGCATCGACCTCAAGAAGGATCGCATGGCCTTCCAGCGCCTCAAGGAAGCCGCCGAAAAGGCAAAGATCGAGCTTTCCGGCGCCATGACCACCAACATCAACCTGCCCTTCATCACGGCGGACGCCACCGGCCCCAAGCATTTGGACATGACGCTGACCCGCGCCAAGTTCAACGAGCTGACCGCCGATCTGGTGGAAAAGACCATCGTTCCGCTGAACCGCGCGCTCAGCGACGCCGGCCTCTCCGCCAGCGAAATCGACAAGGTCATTCTGGTGGGCGGTTCCACCCGTATCCCCGCCGTGCAGGAAGCCGTGCAGCGCGTCACCGGCAAAGAGCCCTATAAGGGAATCAACCCCGACGAGTGCGTTGCCATCGGCGCTGCCATTCAGGGCGGCGTTCTGGGCGGCGACGTGAAGGACATCG
>JAZLHB010000049.1:0-1941 GCA_045616565.1 Akkermansia sp.
GCGGCGACATAACAAACGACAGCAGCCTGACCATAACAAGCGGCACCATCACGGGCGGCACCATAACCAACAACAAGGAAACGGTCATCGCGGGGGGCGCCATCACCAGTATAATCACCAACAGCGGCGGCGGCACGGTCAGGGCCACCACCGGGGCGGGCATCGGCGCGCTGCAAAGCGAAATCACCAACAGCGGGGCCGTATACCTTGAAGCGGACGGCACCTTAAACGAAAACGCAGTCATCTCGGGGGGAAGCATCTACATAGGCAACGGCACCACGGGGGGCATCAACATCAGCGCCAAAGGGGAAAGCATCAGCGCGGACACAACGGAAATCTACACGGGCAACACCCTAAGCCTGACGGGGGGCACCCTGGGCGGACAGGTGAAAGGTGAAGGGGGCACCCTGCAAATCAGCGGTGACGTGGAAGCCAAAGCGGACCACATCACGGCGGGCACCAACAAAGTGGACACAGGCAAAACCCTGACCCTCACGGACGGCAGCATCACCAAAGACCTGACGGGCGGCGGCAACATAACCATCAAAAAAGACAACACGGTCAACGCACAGGCGGCCATCAACACGGGGACCCTGCTCATAGACACGGGGGCGACCCTCAACATAGACGTGGACCTCATCGGCGGGGGAGCGGGCAGCGCCGTAGTCACCAACAAAGGCACCATAGGCCTGACGGCCAACGGCCGGGACGACGACGGCGCAGGCGCACACACCGACACCCTGCAAGTGGCCCTCACGGGCGGCACCATAGCCATAAACGGGGGCACCAACACCATCCACAGCATAGCGGACCACATAAAAGGCGACACCAACAAAGTGACGGGTGGCACCCTGGACCTGACAGGCGGCACCCTGACAAAAGGGCTGGAAGCGGGCGCCACGGCGGGGGCGGTCACCGTCAGCGGGGGGGTAATAATAGGAACGGGGACGGAACAGGCGGACATCACGGGGCTCAAAGTCAGCGTGGGCACAGCCGGCAACATGACCCTGACCCACGGCAGCATAGACGGGGCGGTTGACAACGGCGGCACCATAACCATAGGGACAAACGGGACAATCAGCGGCAGCATCAGCAACCTGACAGGCGGCAGCATCACCGTAGACGACGGCGCCAGCCTGACCGGGGGCAGCGGCGTAACCAACGCAGGGACCATCACCATCAGTGACGGCACCCTGGCACGGGACATAGAAAACACCAACATCCTCAACATGGAAAAAGGCGTGCTGGACGCGGTAATCACAGGCAGCGGCACGGCCAACATCAACGGGGAAACGGAAAGCAGAAAAGACATCGGCAACCTTATAAACATCACGGCAGGATCCGGCAGCCTGACCGTCACAAGCGGCAGCATCACCGGTAACATCAACAACAACAACCTCCTGACACTCAACGGCGGCACAATAGCGGGAGGTGTCGGCAACGCAACAGGCGGCACCTACACCATAGAGGCGGGACTGCAAAGCGGCACGGTAAAAAATGAAGGCGCCATAACCGTCAAGGGCGGCACCGTAAGCGGCAAAACGGACAACAAAGGCAGCATCAGCATCACCGGCGGCAGCATCACCAGCGACATAGACAACAGCGGCAGCCTCACCCTGGACAGCACGGGAATCATCACAGGCACAATAGACAACAAAGCGGCTGGCAGTATCAGCATCACCGGGGGCACCCAAAGCGGCAACATCACCACGGCAGGCACACTGGGCATCACGGGCGGCACCGTAAGCGGCGACATCGGCATCACGGCGGGCACGGCGGACATAAAAGGAGGCCACATAAGCGGCGACATAACAAACGACAGCAGCCTGACCATAACAAGCGGCACCATCACGGGCGGCACCATAACCAACAACAAGGAAACGGTCATCGCGGGGGGCGCCATCACCAGTATAATCACCAACAGCGGCGGCGGCACGGTCA
>JAZLHB010000050.1:0-16373 GCA_045616565.1 Akkermansia sp.
CTCCCGCCGTGTGTGTACACACAAGCCGCGCGCCCATGCCATCGCGCCGTGTGTGTATACACGCAATGCCTCAAAATAAAAACGCACCGAAAGGGGTGATTTGTCAATTCTCATGCGGTTTAGGCTTGACCTTTGGAGCAAAAAGTAGTTTCATATCCGCCCGTCGATATCGAATCATGTTGGTCTGTCAGCTTAAATCCAAGATCCACCGCGCCATGGTGACCCGTGGCGATTTGGAATACGAGGGGAGTATCGAGATTCCCCAGGATTTGGTCGAGGCCGCCGGGCTGTGGCCCGGAGAGAAGGTGCTGGTGGCATCCGTGTCCTCCGGCAACCGCTTCGAGACCTATGTGCTGGTGGGCCCGCCCAAGACCGGGCAGATTATCGTGAACGGAGCCGCTGCCCACCTGGTGAAGGCCGGGGAGCGCGTCATCATCATGAGCTTCGCCCTGGACGACAAGCCTATCACCCCGCAGCGCATCGTGTGCAACGAACGCAACGAAATCATAGCCTGACCTTTACAAACCCCCATCCATAAGATACAATCCAGCCATGCTTAACGCCGCCATCTACATTGTTTTCGCCATTCTTCTCATTGTTTGCGCCCTGCTGCTGCTCGTGGTGCTCATGCAGCGTCCCAAGCAGGAAGGCCTGGGCGCCGCGTTCGGCGCGCAGATGACCGACCAGGCGTTCGGCGCCCAGACCACGGATGTGCTCAAGAAGGGCACGGTGCTGTTCGGCACGCTGTTCATGGTGCTGTGCTTCGTGCTCACCCTGCTGATGAACCACCGCTTCCAGGAGCAGAAATCACAGCTGGGCACGCAGGCCGTTCCCGCAGCCCCTGCTCAGGAGCAGAAGGCTGAGGAAGCCCAGAAGCAGGAGACGCCCGCGCCTGCCGCAGAGCAGCCGGCCGCCCCCGCCCAGGACAACCTGGAGACGCTGGTGACCCCGGCTCCCGCTGCCGCGCAGCCCGCCGCCCCCGCTGCTGAGGCCCCCGCTGCTGAGCAGCCCGCCGCTCCCGCCGCAGAAGCCCCGGCTCCCGCACCTGCGGAGGCTTGACGCCCCCTTCCCCCCAACTCTCCCCCCACAATGAAGTTTGACAGCCTCACGCAACAGACCACAGAGGCCGCGAAGGCGCAGGTGCAGGGCACCGTGTTTGCCCAGGTGGCGCAGAACAACACCCGCACCACCAAGCAGGGCAAGCCCTACTTGGAAATCGTGCTTGCGGATGCAGACGGCAGCATGTCCATCAAAGTGTGGGACAATGCACCCTGGCATGCCGCCTTTGCCCCGCTGCAGCCCAACACCGCCGTGGCCGTGACCGGCAACTGGCAGATGAACCAGTACGGCATGGATGCTTCCGATTTGGATGTGCGGCCGCTTTCCCCCGCCGAGGAGGAGGGCATGCTTTCCGGGAGCCCGGAGCTGCAGGAGCGCCAGGAAAAGGATTGGGCACAGATCACCGAGTTGGTGGATGGCATCCGCGATCCGCGGCTCAACCTGCTTTGCCGCGCCCTGCTGGAAAACTTCGAGGCCCGATTCCGCCGTTCCGGCGCGGCGCGCGGCTTCCACCACGCCCGCAGGGGCGGATTGGTGGAGCACACCGCCGGGGTGATGCGCAACGCCGCCGCCCTGTCCGGTGCCTACCCGCAGCTCAACCGCGACCTGCTGCTTGCGGGCGCGTTGTTCCACGACTGCGGCAAGATGTGGGAAAACTGCTTTGAGGAGCACAGCTTTGTGATGCCCTACTCGGAAACGGGCGAGATGCTCGGCCATATCTCGCTCGGCATCGAGGTCATCAACAAGCTCTGGAGCCGCATCTACACAGACGAGCGCAAGGAGCAATGGAAGGACCTGCAGCCCGCTTCCGAACAGGTGCGCCTGCACCTGCTGCACCTGGTGGCATCCCACCACGGCCTGCTGGAGTACGGCTCTCCCGTGATGCCCAAGACCCCGGAGGCCCTTATCCTGCACCATGCGGACGACATGGATGCCAAGATGGAGATGTTCGCGCAGGCATACGCCACGCAGCCGGAGCTCGGCAAGAACATCTTGCAGAAGAAGCCGCCGCTGCCCACCAATGTGGTGCTGCCGCTGCCGCACTATGAGCAGGCATGATTGAGGCGGTTCTCAACCTCCTCTCCGTCTGCGCGCTGCTGGTGCTTTCCCAGTTGAGCCCCGGGCCGGATTTGTTCCTGGTGGTGCACACGGCCATCTCCCGCAGTTTCCGCTCCGCCGTTTGGGTGGTCACCGGTATCACCGCGGGCTTTGCCATTCAAACCGCGCTGGTGTGCACCGCCGGTACGCAGATTATGGACAAGCCGTGGAGCCGGTGGCTGCTTGTGGCAGCCGCGCTCTGGCTGCTCTACCTCGCCTGGAAAATCTTCCCCCGCAAATTCGGAACCGTGGAGATTGACACCACGCCGCAGGTCATGCCCTCATCCGGCGCGCTCTTTCTCCAGGGGTTCCTCTGCAATCTCCTCAACGTGAAATGCCTGCTCTTCATCAGCGGGCTCAGCCTAGGCCCCATCGGCCTCTACGGAAATGACTACCCCTGGTTCACCCCCGCGCTGGCCCTCGGCCTCGTCCTCGCCAGTCAGTTCGGCTGGATGCTCTGGAGCTGGCTTCTCCAGCGCCACTCCATCCGCGCTTTCTACCTGCGCCGCGCCCCGCTGATTGACGCCGCCTTCTCCATCCTCCTCGCAGCCTTCGCCATCCTCATCCTCGTGGAGTGAGTCACGCTTGACTTTGCTAATCATTTCTCCTTATCGCTGCTTGTGGGGAGATGTTAGTTCACGCGTATTGGCTTCCGGGCGGGCATGGTTCAAGTTGAACAGGGGGGCAAGGCAAACGGCAAGCAGAAGGGTTTTGAACATGGCAGCATGGTTCCCTTTCCGCAAGGGGGCGCCAATTTTTTTTCTGCGCGGGGGGAATGTTGCTTGCAATTTTTCCGAAGCGGAGCTAAAATTGCGCTCGCAAAGACGTATTGCACTATGAACGATATTATCACGACCGCATGCAAGTTCGTCACGTCCTCGATTGGCCGCAAGATTATCGTGGCCCTGACGGGATCGTGTCTCCTCCTGTTCCTCGTGGGACACCTGGCCGGCAATATGACCATCTACGGGGGCTGCCCTGCCCAGGGTGAAGCCTCATGGATTGACGCCTACGCCACGGGGCTGCACGCCATGCCCGCATGGCTGCTCATGTCCATCCGCCTGGGGCTTCTGCTCATCCTGCTCATCCACGTGTGCTTCACGCTGGTGCTCAAGTGGGAGAACTACAACGCCCGCACGCACTACCAGAAGGAGGGCACGATGAAGGCCACCCTTTCCAGCCGCACCATGGTGCTCACCGGCGTCATGATCTTCTGCTTCCTGGGCTGGCACCTGTGGCAGCTCACCATCAACGGCGATCCGCATGACTGCTACAACCACGTCATTGCCGCCTTCCGCAACGGCTGGTGCTCGCTGTTCTACATTGTGGCCCTGTGCTGCCTGTTCATGCATGTTCGCCACGGCGTGCAGTCCGTCTTCCAGACCTTCGGCCTGAACACCCGCAAGGTGCGCCCGCTCTACAACATCATCGCCGTTCTCTTCGGCGTGGTGGTCTGCGGCGCATTCATCTCCATTCCGGTGGCCGTGCTCACCGGCATCCTCCACTAAACCCCAACCTTCAAGCCGATTATGAACGACATCCAGTTTCCCGTAAGCGACTACATGCCCTCCTCCTGTATCCCGGAGGGTCCCATTGAACAGAAGTGGACCAAGTACAAGCGCGAGGCCAAGCTCATCAACCCCAACAACCGCCGCAAGTACACGGTGCTGATTGTGGGCACGGGCCTGGCCGGCGGTTCCGCCGCCGCCACCCTGGCAGAGCTTGGCTACAACGTGAAGTGCTTCTGCTACCAGGACAGCCCCCGCCGCGCGCACTCCATCGCCGCGCAGGGCGGTATCAACGCCGCCCACAACTACCAGAACGACGGCGACTCCGTGTACCGCCTGTTCTACGACACCGTGAAGGGCGGCGATTTCCGCGCCCGTGAAGCGAACGTGTACCGCCTGGCAGAGGTTTCCGCCAACATCATCAACCAGTGCGTGGCCCAGGGCGTACCCTTTGGCCGTGAATACGGCGGCCTGCTGGACAACCGCTCCTTCGGCGGCGCCCAGCTCAAGCGCACGTTCTACAGCCGCGGCCAGACCGGCCAGCAGCTGCTCCTGGGCGCCTACCAGGCCATGGAGAAGGAGATTGGCAAGGGCCACATTGAGATGCACCCCCGCACCGAGATGATGGACCTTGTGGTTGTGGACGGCCACGCCAAGGGCATTGTGGTGCGCGACATGGTGACCGGTGAAATCAAGAGCTACGCTGGCGACACCGTGCTGCTGGCCACCGGCGGTTACGGTCGCGTGTTCTACCTTTCCACCAACGCCATGGGCTGCAACGTGGGCGCCGCCTGCGCCTGCTGGAAGAAGGGTGCGTATTTCGCCAACCCTTGCTTCACCCAGATTCACCCCACCTGCATTCCCGTGAAGGGCGACTACCAGAGCAAGCTCACCCTCATGTCCGAATCACTGCGCAACGACGGACGCATCTGGGTGCCCAAGAGCCGCGAGGTGGCGGAGAAGATCCGCAAGGGCCAGATGAAGCCCAGCGAGGTGGCCGAGGGCGACCGCGACTACTACCTGGAGCGCAAGTACCCCTCCTTCGGCAACCTGGCCCCGCGCGACATTTCCTCCCGCGCCGCCAAGGAAGCCTGCGACGACGAGCGCGGTGTGGCCGTGACCGGCCGCGGCGTGTTCCTGGACTTCAAGGACGCCATTGCCCGCATGGGCAAGGAGTGGATTGACGGCCAGTACGGCAACCTCTTCGACATGTACGAGGAAATCACCGACGTGGACCCGCACGAGCAGCCCATGATGATCTACCCCGCCTCCCACTACACCATGGGCGGCCTCTGGGTGGACTACAACCTGCAGTCCTCCATCCCCGGCCTGCACGTGCTCGGTGAAGCCAACTTCTCCGACCACGGCGCCAACCGCCTCGGCGCATCCGCCCTCATGCAGGGCCTCTCCGACGGCTACTTCGTCATCTCCTCCACCCTTCCCACGTACCTCACCACCATCAAGCCCGGCTCCGTCACCACGGCGGCACCCGAGTTCAAGGAGGCTGAGGACGCCGTGAAGGCGCGCATCCAGAAGATGATGGACGTGAAGGGCACCAAGACCCCGGACGAAATCCACCGCGAGCTGGGCAAGCTCATCTGGGAGGACGTCGGCATGGGCCGCACCAAGGAATCCCTCATGGACGCCATCGAGAAGATTCCCGCCATCCGCGAGGAGTTCTGGAAGAACGTGAAGGTTGTGGGCAGCACGGAGGGCGTGAACGCCGAGCTTGAGAAAGCCTGGCGCGTGGCCGCCTTCCTTGATTTCGCCCAGGTGCTCTGCTACGACGCCCTGAACCGCGAGGAATCCTGCGGCGCCCACTTCCGTTTGGAACACCAGCTGGACGACGGCGAGGCCAAGCGCGACGACGAGCACTTTGCCTACGTGGCATGCTGGGAGTACAAGGGCGCGGATGAGCTGCCCGTGCTCCACAAGGAGCCGCTCACCTTCGAGAACGTGCATCTCGCTATCCGTTCCTACAAGTAACACAGAGTTCCAATATCAACCCCAAGCATTTTACGACTATGGCTAATCTGAATCTCACGCTCAAGGTCTGGAGACAGGAAAACGCTCAGGCCCAGGGCAGAATCGAAACCTACAAGGCTACCGGCATCCCGGAGGAGGCTTCCTTCCTGGAAATGCTCGATATCGTCAACGAGGGCCTCGTCCACGAGGGCAAGGAACCCATCCACTTTGACCACGACTGCCGAGAGGGCATCTGCGGCATGTGCTCGCTCACCATCAACGGTGTGCCCCACGGCGGCAAGCACGTGACCACCTGCCAGCTCCACATGCGCCAGTTCAAGGATGGAGACACCATCTGGATTGAGCCCTTCCGCGCCAAGGCTTTCCCGCTGCTGCGCGACCTTATGGTGGACCGCTCCGCGCTGGACAAGATCATTGCCGCCGGCGGCTTTGTGGACATCCGCACCGGTTCCGCCCCGAACGCCAACAACGTGCCCGTGCGCAAGAAGACGGCAGACGCCGCGTTCGACGCCGCCGCCTGCATCGGCTGCGGTGCCTGCGTGGCCAGCTGCAAGAACAGCTCCGCCATGCTCTTCACCTCCGCCAAGGCCGCGCACCTCAACCTGCTGCCCCAGGGCCAGCCGGAGAAGAACAAGCGCGTGCTCGCCATGGTGCGCCAGATGGATGCCATGGGCTTCGGCAACTGCACCAACCAGTACGAGTGCGAGGCCGCTTGCCCCAAGGGCATTACGGTGGACAACATCGCCAAGCTCAACCGCGACTACATGATTGCCTGCGCCTCCGAGGCCGTGGGCGTGTTCTCCTGATTGAGCGTATAGCGCCAAATCACCTTGGAGGCCGGGTTGGAGACATTCAGCCCGGCCTCCCTTGACAAAATAAAATTGTCAATTGTAAATCGTAAATTGTAAATTTCTTGATGCTTTTCTACATCGTCACTCCCTCCTTCAACGCGCTTCCCTGGCTGCGCCGCTGCATCCGCTCCGTGGCAGACCAGGTGTGCGGCGGTGTGGAGGTGCACCACCATGTGCAGGACGGTGCCTCCACAGACGGCACACCGGCCTGGCTGGAGCAGTGGCGGCTGGAGCACAGGAACATTCCCGGCTACACCTTTACCTACGAGAGCTGCCCGGACAAGGGCATGTACGATGCCATCAACACAGCCTGGGCCAAGATGCCCGCAGAAGCCGCTGTAACCGCCCACATCAACTGTGACGAGCAATACCTGCCGGATGCGCTCCTGGGCGTTTCTGTGGCCCTTGCAGCGCATCCCAAGGCGGATATTGTGCTGGGGACCTATGTGATAGTGGACAAGGAGCAGCGCTACATCTGCCACCGCCGCCCCATCCAGCCGCACCGCTGGACCAGCGCCACCGTGTGCGAGATTATCACCTGCTCCTGCTTCCACCGCACGGAACCCTTCCGCCGCCACGGTATCCGCTTCAACACCAAATACCGCTCCCTGGCGGATGTGGTGTTCTACCGTGATATCGTCAACCACGGCGTTCCCTGCGCCGTGTGCCCGGAGCTGCTCACCACATCCTTCACCGTTACAGGCGACAACCTGGCCTGGAGCGAGACCTCCCGCCGCGAGTGGGAGGAAGAACAAAAGCTCCTGCCTTGGTACGTGACCCGCCGCCACGGCCTGGCCTTCCGCTGGTGCAATCTCAAGCGCCGCCTCACGGACCGCCGCTGCACACCCCCAACTGCCTATTCCATCTTCCTGGGTGAGGACACCACCCGCACGGAAATCCGCATCAACCGCCCCACAGCCCACTGGGGCTGTAGAACCGTCTCGGAGGATTAATGGTTCTGTCCCGCCGCATTTGCGTAGATGCGGTTGAGCACCTGCATCTTGGCATCCCAGGTGAAATCCTTGCAGCGTTTCAGTGCGCCTTGGGAGAGCTGGCGGCGTTTGTTCTCACATGTGGCCAGCCAGTCCAAGTGACGGGCGTAGTCCGCTATCACCTGGGAACGGGAGTGTATGGGAATCTTGATGCCGCTGTGGGGCGTGATGACCGTGGCGAATCCACAGTGGTCCAGGGCGATGATGGGCAGGCCGTAGCGGAAGGCCTCGAACACCACGGTGGAGGTGTCCTCCCGCACGCTGGTGATGCAGAATACATGGCTGGTGGACATGATGCGGAAGGCTTCCTCACGCGGTACAAAGCCGTGGAAGGTCACCACTTTGTCCTGTCCCAGCTTGTGGGAGAGCGCTTTCCACGCCTCCATGCGCGGGCCCTTGCTGAGCACATGCAGCTCCATCTTCTCCTTGCAGAGCGGCAGGGCACGCAGCAACAGGTCCAAAGCCTTGCGGGGGATGTGCTCGCCCGCCCAGCAGATGCGCAGCGGTGTGCCCGGCTCATGTACGGACGGGGTGAAGCCTTTCGTGCCCTCGTATTTCTCCAGCCCCACTTCATTCATCAGGACGGCATCCCTCTTCCAGAAGCGCTTGATTTCTTCCACGGCCTGCGTGGTGCTGGTGAGGATGGCTGCGGAATGCTGCGCTGCGGCGCGGGCCTCCCGCCCCCAGCGCTTTTGGAAGCCGTTCACAATGTTGCGCACGGCAAAGTGGATAGCACCACCCAAGCCCAGGCTGCCCAGCAGACACCACGGTGTGTCCGTGAACCCGCCCAGCGGCCCCCACACAAAGGGTTTTCCCAGCTTCCACAGGTAGCCGGGGCAGCGGAACCCGGAGATGGTCACCTGGTGTACGATATCAAAGTTTTCCATCTTGTCCAGCTCCACGGCCAGTTCATACGCCTTCCTGTGCCAGGCGCGGTAGAACCAGTAGTAGCTCGGCGGCCAGATTTTGCGCAGCAGGTTGTGGTGCGTGCGCGGAACAAAGTGAAAGGTGATGTGCTCCACCGCTTCCGGGTGCTCTGCTGCAAACTTGGTGAGTGTTTCCTTGAATTCTCCCTCCTCCACTATGGCGTGCACCTCATGGTGTTTGGCAATGTTGCTTACAAAATTCCACCCCATCCCGGGCTCTGAACCATACCCGGGATCGCAGGCGTAACAGCCGAGCAATATTTTCTGTCGCCGTTCCTCCGTCATGGCGCTCCAAGGCTAGCATGCGATAACGCTGATGTCAAGTTATTCACCATACAACAGAAATGTGATAAACTTGATTTTGCGTGTGCTCAGATAAATGCCGTACAATGCGGAGGTAATGACCAATCCGCAAAGACATGCCATTGCCGTGTTCATGGGAAAATTGAGGCCGAGCATGCAGATGGCTTTGAAAAACAAAGCTTGAAGCACATACAGTGCCATGGTGTGCCTCCCGATGCCCACAAGGCCGGAAAGGTGTTCGAGCCTACAGAGTTTGAGGATTCCCAGGAATGCGGCTCCGCAGCATGCTGCGCAGGTAAGGCGCGCCAGCCATGCATACAAAGCATTGGCATCACACCTAAGCGGTGTCAGGTACATGTACCATGAATCATGGAAACAGTATATTGCCGCAGCTGCGGCAGGAAGGAAAAGCCACCAGCATCCGCCGATATGCCGTTCAGTGAAACCATGGCGTGAGAGGGCTGCTCCTATGAGATAGCAGGGCCACATGGTGGTCAGGTAGTCGGAATACGGGATGTATCCAGGCCACAGGATGGACAGCAGGATGGGCAGAACAGACCAGGCTGCACGCCATGGAATGTTGTGGAACGTAGCCATTGCAGCTGCGAATATGCAGCATTCCAGGATAACCACCAGGAACCATAAGGCTCCCAGGTTGGCGGCTGACAATTGCGTCAACGGTAAGTTGCTCCACCCCACCCAGTACACCACTTTCAAGAGAAGTATGGTTAAAATGGGGGGGAGAAGACGCTTGGCGTAGCGGGGTACTGCTTGCCAACCGCGCTTGCTAATGCTCCGGATGCCGAAATAGCCACCAATCATCATGAACAACGGCATGTGGAAGATGTATATGCCGCGGAAGATGGGATTGCTCCAAAAGTCTCCGCCCGTGAAATATTGGATGCAGTGCCCGGTAACAACCAAATATATCAGAATGGCCTTGGCCGAATCCCAGTATGTGCTGCGTTGGCAGTGCTCGCTTTTCCCTGTTTTCATTTCGGTATGTCGGCATTGCGCATATCCCCGGTTTTAAGATAGGCGGTGTGGAAATCAAAGCAGTGTTCCAGATTGTGGGGAATGTGCCCGGCGGGGGTCATTTCCACATAGCGGTGCAGCAGGCTGCGGTAGTCCGGGTGGGCGCAGTTCTCGATGATGGCCTCCGCCCGCTGGCGGGGATCCAACCCGCGCAGGTCAGCCACGCCTTGTTCCGTGGCAATGATGTCCACATCATGCTCCGGCTGGTCCACGTGTGAGACCATGGGGACGATGGCTGAAATTGCGCCCTCCTTGGTCACGCTGGGGCAGGAGAAGATGGTGAGCGAGGCTGCGCGCGCGAAATCGCATGAGCCGCCAATACCGTTGACCATCTTGGAACCGAAGAGGTGGGAGGAGTTGACGTGCCCGAAGATGTCCACCTCCAGGGCGGTGTTCATGCTGATGACGCCCATGCGGCGGATAACCTCCGGGTTGTTGGATATTTCCGTGGGGCGCAGAAGGATGCGGTCCTTGTAGTAATCGAAGTTCTCCATGAACTCCGCCATGAATGGTTCCGTGAAGGTGATGGTGGTGCTGGAAAGGAACTTGCAGCGCCCGCTCTTGAGCAGCTGGAACACGGTGTCCTGCGCCACTTCCGTGTACATGGAGAAGGGGGGCAGCACCTTGGATTCACCCATGGCTGCCAGCACGGCGTTGGCCACGTTGCCAATCCCGCTCTGCAGCGGCGGGAAGTCCGCCGGAATGCGGCCGATTCGGTATTCATGCTCCAAGAAGGAGACGATGTTTTTGCCGATGCGGTCCGTGGTTTCGTTGCCGGGCTTGAAGGGCTTCACGCCGTCCGGCAGGTGCGTTTCTACTATACCTGCTATCTTCTTGGGATCCACCTTGAGCGTCTGCGTGCCGATGCGGTCCCATGGGCGGTATATGCCTAGGGCTTCACGCTCGGCATAATCCTTCGGTAGATAGATGTCGTGTATCTCTTTGAGCTTAGGACTGTGATACGTGTTGAGCTCCAAGATGATTCTGTCCGCCATCATGCAGAAGCCGGCGGCGTTGTTGGCACCGGTGGTGAAGGTGAGTTCGCCATCGTCCGTTACTTTGCACACCTCCACAATGGCGGTTTTGATCTTGGGCAGGTGGCCGTAGCGCATGTTCTGGGTGACCACGGAGAGGTGCAGGTCATAGTAGTGCATGTCCGGCGCGTTGATGTGGCCGCGCATGTCCGGGGTGGATTGGAAGGGTGTGCGGCTGATGAGGGCGTGGGCGTTGGAGAGCGCACCGTCCACCTCCTGGGTGTTGGAACCGCCGGTGAAGAGGGCTATCTTGAATTCCCGCCCGGCGGCGTGCTCCGCCTCCGCCTTGCGGGCGATGGCTCCGGGCACCACCTTCACTGCCCCTGCGGGGGTGAGCCCGCTGATGCCGACGGCTTCACCGTTCTGGATAAGGTCTGCAGCTTCATCTGCGGTGAGGATGGGGTACTTCATACTTAGGTTATTGTTGGGGTGTGTTGATTGTCTGACAGCCTGCCGCCTGCAGTATGCCAATCAATTCTTGTTCTGTCCAAAAACGATTCTCCTTGAGTAGTTGTGCAATGATGCGCGTGTTTTCTGCGGCTCCTTTCGAGTTCAGGTGGGCGGAAGTGTCTGCAAAATCTGAGGGAACGGGGAGGCAGCCCAAGCGCTCGTCCTTGAGCACGGGAATACCGAGCCGCGTGATGCAGAGTGCCTGCATGGCGTACTGAGCGCGGCTGCTTTCATGATTGCAGCCCACGGGTATGCTTGCCAGCAGGCGGATGTCTTGCCCTTGGCAATACTTTGCAAGTTGTTGCAGCACCTTGATGAATTCCGAGCCGTCTTCCAGCTGCTGAATCTCCGCACGCGCCTTTGGTGCCGCCGGTATGTGGCTGTCCATTTCCCGGTATTGGATTTCCATCCAGCCAGAGGGGTGGATTACGGTTTGTTCGCTATATTTGTAGAGACGCCCGGACTTGCCGAAATACCGGGTGAGCAGCACGAACAGACTGTGGGCATCCGATGAAAAGAATTTCTCAGCGTTCTGGAAACTTGGGTCAATCATGCCCGGGCTCAATACCTTTGATCCCAAGCGGTAGACGTTCAGTTTCATTCCCGATGCCGATGGCGGCACATTGACGTCATCGGTACTCAGGATGCTTAAGATGAGGGTGTCTCCCGGCTTGAGATACTTGAACGGCACGTTTGCATTGGCCTGCAGGCCGTGCCCGGCTCCCTCTGCGGCGTTGATGAGAGGGATGCCGAACTCGTCCAGCATGATTTGCGGGTCCACCCCGCTGCGGGCTTCCGAGCCTCCTGCCAGCACGTATACCGGCCTCTCCGCCGCATGGAGTTGCTCAGCCCATTCATCGGATGCCTCTGCCACTTTCAGGAAAAACCGCATGTCCCTGTCGATGAAACGGCTGTACAGCTGGATGCATGCCAGGGCCAGGAGAACGGCGCAACCGATGATGAGGAGAAGGCGTTTCATGGCATCAGAAGGCTGCGTAGATAAACTGGTTGGTTACCCCGCTTTGCAGGGTGATGAGAAGAAACACCTCCACCCCGCAAGCATACGGGTGCAAGAGAATGCTGTACGGCTCATCCTCCCGTTTGCGGACCGCTAGGAACTCGCACGCCAGTACAGCAAGGGAGAGTAGTAGCATGGGGATGATGCAGGCTGATTGCAATGTGCGGAATTTCCATGCGCAGGCGGCAATGAAATTCTTGATGTTGTATGCCCCGGGGTCGCAAATCCACTGCAGGTGCCTGGAAAGCATGTCCGGGTCTGTATCGTAAAAGAACATCCAGGTGAGCACGGTCATGCCGAAGGTAAGCACCCAGCCGAGCGGAGCCCAGAGATGCAAGCCTGCATTGCGGAATACGCGGTGGATAATCAGGGCTACGCCCGCCAAACCGCCCCAGATGACGAAGTTCCACGCAGCCCCGTGCCACAGGCCGGAGATGAGGAAAACAATCAGCATGTTGAGCGCCCAGTGCTTGGTGCGGCTGCCGCCCATGGGAAAGTAGATGTACTCTGTGAACCAGCTGGTGAGGGAGGTGTGCCAGCGCCGCCAGAAATCCCGCACATTGGTGGCGGTGTAGGGGCTCATAAAGTTCATGCGCAGGGTGATGCCCATGCATTTGGCCAGGCCATATGCGGAAAGTGCGTAGCCCGCAAAGTCAAAGTAGATGCGGAAGGTGAAAATCAGGTTGTTGCACCACACCATCCACGCGTTGCCCCAGTTGAACTTGTCCCAAAAGGCGTACGCCAAGTTGTCTGCCAGCGCCATTTTAAAGAACAGGCCCAAAATGATGTAGCGCAGCCCCAGGTTCACGTTCTCCGTGGTGAAGGCCAGCTCCATGCGCTGCATCTGCGGCAGCAGCTCCGCCCGTCGCTCGATGGGCCCGGCCACAAAGCGCGGGAAGAACGCGCAGAAGTTCAGGTAGTCCAGTAGCCCCGGCATGGGAAGCCCCTTGGTGAGCGTATCAATACAGAAACCTATGACCTGAAATGTATAGAAAGAAATGCCAAGCGGTATTACCAGGTCCTTGAGCGTGTCCCACTGTTCCCGGAATACATTTGCTCCGATGAAGTAGCCGTACTTGTAGTACAGTAGCGGCAGAAGGAGCAGGGGGATGGTGAGGGCCAGCACACCGCGCCTTCCGCGCGGCCCCAGCCGCAGCCCCCAGTGGCAGAGCCCGTATGCGGCCATGGACACCGCTGCAAAGATGCCCAGAGTCGCCCATCCGGAAAGGGAAATGAGCACCACGCTCACCAGCAGCATCATGATGCGGTGGAACAGGTTCCGCGCCGCCTCCCTCCCCTTCAGCAGGCGGTCTCCCAGCAACAGTGCAGCCAGCGCAGGCAGCAGACAGAGCCAGAATGTTGCAGAGGTGTATTCCATGTGGTGGAAATGGAGAGTGGAAAAATACGCAGGTATAGTACAGGAAAACTCGTAATTGTCAAGCCGCAAGAGCTATCTGAGGGTAATCCCGTTACATGCGCATGTGTCCAAAAGAATTTGAGGAAACCGTGAAATTGTGAGACTGGGGACCGTATGTGCAGAGCGGGTATTGAACGTTCTGAGTTATGCAAGCGGGAGGGGCTTTTCTCCGCGTATCCCACGCTTCCTTTATTGACTTCATTTCCGAAAGGGAGCTGCCATTTTTTTGAGAAATCCCTACCGTTTGCCCTGTTCTCCTTGCTTCAGTCTTTGAACTTCGAAAGACAGGAATCTTGTGTAGGGAGTTCCCGATTTTGGGTCCTGTTTGTCAATTTCCACAACATTTCTGCTAATATGAAGGCAAGGAAGACGGAGCCAGCCGTTGTCCATGCAGTTTGTCCATACAATTTGAACATAATATGAAAAATGGCTTCATGCACAACGTATAGTTCCAGACTGCGCGTTCCGATATATTCAAAAAAAGCACGGCCTCTTTTGAGTTTTCCGCATATTAAACAGAATAGAGGCAATGAGGGAAGGAGCAACAAGAATTGCAAGGGTGACGATGACTTGGCAAGCACCCCGCAATGAATGCTTGTATTCACAAAAATCGCGCAGGCAAGAAAAAACAGGGCCCACGCTACCAATTTTCGGCTGATGACGGGAGGCTTGAAAGCAACAATCATACCGGCTATAAATGCCGGAGCCCTGTATAGCGTCCAGAAAATTGTAGTGTGTGCAAAACGGGTCCAATCTGATGGGAGAACGGTTGATTTGATTATTGGTGCAGATGCTGCCATCACAATAGCCATGCATATGAGAATTATCATATGCCTACCAATATTCCGAGATGATACCAAGAATACAAACAGCGGGGAGAGCAGGTAAAGGATTAACAAACTTCTAATATACCACAGGTGCAATCCCAACGCCCAAAGTGCGGAATCCAGACCATGAGGCAACTTGAAGTCATGGATGGCAATGTCATTGAAAAAAACGTTGGCTAGGGCTATGCTCGTGCCGGCAAGGATACAGGGCGGCATTATACGCACTAGGCGGCGAATGTAGAATTGTGTAACAGTCCGTCCTTTTTTCGTGAGGGACAGGAATATGCCCCATCCTGAAAGAAAAAAGAAGACATCCACGCCCCAATTGCCAAAATATGCGAAAGGTAATATTTGCAGATGGTACAACATTACCAATGCCATGGCTATTCCCATGGATACAGTGCGACCTTGGGAAATACCTTGCAGAACGTTGTGCGAAGACGGGGCGTTCATGAAACTGGGGCAGTATACAATATTTTAATGGGGATTCAAGTGTAATGTTGTTATGGCTGCTGCGGTTCACATGTGTCCCAAAGAATTTTGCGAACCTATGAATCCGGGTGTAGAGGGTGGATGAAACGCGAGGCGCGTCTTGGAGGTTCCGAGACGTGCAGCCAGCGCAGACAGCAGGCAGAGCCAGAATGTTGCAGAGGTGTATTCCATGAGGTGGAGTCTCTCTTGAAATTCAATCGCTATGGCAGCAGTCCCATATGCTTAGTTCAAAGGCGCGTTTTCACTTTTTTTCTGCCGCTTTTAATCCGGGATTGATACGCCTTTGAGCCCCCTTCTTTCCAGCGTAAACAGGAGAGTGTCCAATATTTCCGGAGAAATCGAGTGGTCATGCATCAAGATGTGTCGCCCGGTTTGACCAATTTCATCAGATTGGGTACAATGGTCGTTGCATGAGTCTCCTTTGGGTAAACCGTATCATTTGATTGAAGGCTCCACATGCATATGGGCAGGTGCTTGTTCTTTGCCGCTATCCATCCCTGGTGGGGGTCCATAATTCCGCCGGGCGGGCGCATCATGATTTCTGAAACGCCGGCAACGCTGGCAATTGCCTCGCTCGTTTTCCGTAATCCTTGAATGTAGTCCTTATCGTTCAGTTCGGAAAGGCGGGTGTGGTTCCAAGTGTGGTTGCCTACGGAGTGGCCTTGTTCCACAATGCGTTTCACCAGGGAAGCGTTGGGAAGGATATTTTGCCCAACCATAAAGAATGTGGCGTGAGCTTTGTGCTTTGCCAAGACTTCCAGCAATTGTTCCGTTTTGCCTTCGATAGGGCCGTCATCAAAGGTTAGCGCTACAAGGGGTTCTTCCGTTTCGACCTGATAGAGAAGGCTGTCTGTCAAATAGATGTGGTGCCAATGGTAGGGTGAGCAGAATTTTGCAAATACGGTGGGGTATAGAGCCATACTCAGGGTAGCGATGGCAAGGCTCCCCCACTTTGCCGTTCGGCGCTCCCATTGTGCCTTGCATGCAAAATAAAGAAGGGCACCCCATGAAACCAAGGAGAGCACATAATAGGCATAGGGAGGCAAATATTGATTGAACACGGAGCGATAAAGGGTGGATAAAGCAAAAACGAATGTCACCACTCCCCATATAACCAGAGCAACACTCTTATACGGGAAAGGTTTTTCTTGTGATGCTGTATTCATCGTAAGTGTGTCGCAAATAGTTTTGGTGCGAATAATTGTACTGCTGCTTCTCCATAAGTCAAGGTGAATCTTCTACGCTGCGCCTCCTTAGTTATGTGTGCATTGCATCAAAAAAATACACCCGAGTACAGGATGCAGGAAAAAACGTCTGCGGCAAATTTGGGTGTAAAAGCAAGCACAAGGCGAGCCCCCCCCCGGGGGCGCGCGGGCC
>JAZLHB010000051.1:0-36764 GCA_045616565.1 Akkermansia sp.
CGTCCACAATCGCGGATTTTTCATTGACTTTTGACTTGTAAACACTATGCTGCGCGCGCAGTTCCCGGCGGCGCGCATCACGCTGGTGGACTTCTGCCCGGATGGTGACGTGGGCACGTTCAAGTGGCCGAGGCACGCATGTCCGTGGCGCCGAAGATTCACTCGAACGCATATGTGCAGGACGGCTCATTCATCCAGCACGCCGAGTTCCGGGCGGTGGTGCAGTTTTGAGCAGGTGGGCGCATACAGTTTTCGGAATACTGTAAGCGTGTTGTCGGCGCAAGGTTCGCATAATCAATGCTTATGATGATCACCTCGTTTTTACCCAGTTGAGAGCACCTGCGTAAACGGAAGGGCGGTGATTGCCCTTACTGCGTGAAAACCACGGGCTTCCCTCAGACTTTTTCAAAAAAACTTGACTGCAGTATTCCGAATACTTATACTGTGTGTGCAAGCGCGGGCAAGGTGACCGCGCGGGCTCAATAAGCCATCAAAATCAAACTTTATGAAGAAAACACTCTTCGTAACGATGCTGGTTGCCGCCCTGCTGGGCGGGCAGGTGTTTGCGTACGTTCCCACCAAGGTGGAAGGCTACAGCAAACAAGATGGAAATTGGTACTACGGCAAGAAAGTAACCAATCCGAGCGACGGAAAGGTCACCGTTTCCTATTCCGCAGAAGGCACCAATATGAGCAATGCAATGGTGGTAGGCGGCTTTGGCGGCGGATCGGCCACCAGCAACACCGTTATCATGACCGGCGGTGAAGTACAAATGCTGAAGGGAGGTGACGGCATTAATTCTGCCACCGGGAACGTTGTCATTGTGGCGGGAAACAGCAAAGTTAGCACTGTCGTATGCGGCGGGAATGCGGCAGACGATTCTTCCCAGGACAACAAAGTCTATCTGGTAGGCAATGGAGCCACCGCCACCATTGCCGATGCCCAGGGAAACACGGATACATACACGGGCGGCAATATTTCGGTGGGAACAGTTGACGCCGGAGGTACGGGGGACGCCCAGAGCGGCAATTCCGTAGACATCTACGGCACAGGGATTGAGGTAAAGAGCATGGATAACATGCAGATTCTCAACTTCCACATTGCAGATATCGACGACGGAGCCACCCCCATGCTCGCGCTGTCGAGGATGCTCATCCTTACCAACTTCCTCGTTCCGACGGAGGACAACCCTTCTCCCGAATTGGCCCTCACCTTTGATGCCATGGAGAGCATGGAATGGAAGCCCGGGGCTTCCGTGACCCTGGTGAACGCCGGGTGGGGCATCACGATTGACGAGTCCCTGCTTGGGAAAGAGTACAACATCTACCGGAACGGCGACCCCGACAAAACAGTGCTGGGCACGGCCACGCTGAAGCTGGAACAGGGCGAGGGTGACACCCAGATTCTCAAGCTCGTGACAAACGGCAACGTGCCGGAGCCGACCACAGGCACATTGGGCTTGCTGGCGCTTGCGGCTCTTGCCGCAAGACGCCGCAAGTGATTTACTATGTACTATTTACTAGGTACTATTTTGAAAGTTTGGCGCGCATTGCGCGTCCGGCTTCTCGGGGATTCCGGCTTCTCGTTGATTCGCCGAGACAGGCTGCCGCGCCATTTGTTGCCGTCCCCCTGTCGCGGGAGCGCCTGGTTACCCCGCACCGAAGGTGCGCTATATTTGAGCCATTTAGATGGCGACTAACCTTAGCCCAGCGCGGGAGCGCTGGGGGCAACCACCGCCCTAGCGTCTCTGCACCGAACCCGCCCTGTGGGCGGGTGGTTGGCGTCTCACATCCATCTATCTCTGGGCGTGGTTACTGTCATTGCATATGGGACGGCAATGAAACGAGTTCATGTTTTGCAACGAGTTGACGGGCAACCGTTGGGTGCGTTCCCACGCCATGCCCCGCCTTGAGGGGGGTGGCTGCGCTATCCGCATGCGCCGCGGCTAGTTTCCCCTGCCCTTGGTGGCGGTTTCCAGCAGGGCCACCAGGGCATCGTCCTTGTCAAGCTTGAGCGCCGCTTGCAGCGGAGTCCAGTCGGCGATATCCCGTGCATGGGGATTGGCACCGTGTTGCAGGAGCAGGCGGGCAACAGGCGCGCTTTGGGCATGGAAAAGGGCGGTCCACTCGTCCGCATCCGCCACCTCAGTGTCGGTGCCGTGCTCCAGCAGGAAGCGTACCATATCCGCATTGTCCTCCCTTGCGGCAACCATGAGGGCGGTGCTGCCGCCCTCATAGGGAACGGCGTTGATATCCGTGCCGTGGCGCAGCATGAGCTCCACCATGGGCAGGTTCCCCATCTCCACGGCAAAGGCAAGCGGAACCTGCCTCAACGAGGTCGGAGCAACGGGATTCGCGCCACGCTGCAAGAGGCACTCGGCGGCTTGCATGCTGTTGTGGCAGATGGCGTTTTCCAAGGGAGTGCAGTCATCTTCGTCGCGAGCCTCAACCGAGACACCACGGTCCAGCAGCCATTCGCACATGTCCACATGCTCGCCGCGCACGGCGGCATGCAGGGCGGCGGGGCAATCCTTCACACACACCCCGGCCTGCTCCAGCAGGGCTGCCGCCTCCAGCCGCCGGAAGAGGGCGGCCCACTCCAGGGGAGCCATTCCCCCGGCATCCGTCTCCGCGGGGTCTTCCCCCGCTTCCAGCAGGGATTGCACCTCATCCAACCGATTGCGCACAATCGCGTAGCTGAGCGGCGGCATCTCATCCGGCGGCATGGCGCCCAGCCCGGCAATCAGCTCCACCGTCTCCTCGTTTCCGGAGAGGCAGGCCGCGTACAGCAGACACCGCGCATCATCCTTGAAGAAGTCGAACTCCGCCCCGGATTCCAGCAAAAGGCGCACAACGGCGGCATGGCCGTAGCCCACCGCCTTGGTCAGCGGCGTTTCCCGCAGATACAGGTTCTCTCCCGTATCCCTCACGGCGTTCACATTCGAACCCGCCTGAATGAGCAGCCGCACCGTCTCTGTATCGTCATACTGGCAGGCACCCATCAGGGCCGTTTCCCCGTACGGCGAAACAGCCTTGGCATCCGCCCTGGCATCTAGCAGGCATTGCACCCTCATGCGGTCACCGCAGTAGGCAGCCTCCAGCAATTCCTCGTCAAGAGTTCTCATGCCGCCAGAATATTCCAAGCGGTGGTGCATGGCAAGGAAAAAGCCGCAAAACGAGCTTGCAAGCGGGCGGCGGCAGGGGGATAATGCAAGCGTATCTTGAATTTCACCCCATATCAGCTATGAATATCAAGGCATAGTCGGCGCGGGGCGCACGCATATACGCAGAATATGACCTGCGGGCGGATATGGATGAGCTGGCCGGCTGGGATGCCGACCTCATCCACGCCTGCGCCCTTGCAGCCAATAAGAAGAACAACGACCTGCTGCACTTGGAAAAGATGATACGCCATGAACAGCGTGATTGAGTGTGCCGCCATAACACCCGAATTCATGATGCAACGCCTGCGCGCGCATCACATCCAAGATGTCAAGACAGACATTGTCAATTTTATAGACGCCCCCGCCGCCCGGCAACCACATGTGTCCCAATGAATGTTTTTTTTGCAACGAGCTGATGGGCAATCGTTGGGAAAATCGCCCAAAATTGCAGCCCCCCTCTTTGAATTTTGGCAGTAAAGGCGGCCAGGGATATGCAACGGGATAGCGGAGCTATCCCGTTGTACGTCTCGAAATCTCCAAGATTCGCTTTGCGTTCCATTCATCCCTACACCAGAATTCACAGGTTCGCAAAATTCTTTGGGACGCATGTGGGTGCGGATGGCCTTTTGAAGCGTTTGGGAAGAAACTTACTTCTTGCGCTTGGGGGCGGCCTTCTTGGCCGGAGCCGGCTTCTTGGTTGCAGCGGGCTTCTTGGCGGCAGGCTTCTTGGGGGCGAGCTTGCGCTCCTTCTGCTCCCAAGACCAGTCCCAGCGGTCCAGGTTGGCCAGGGAGGCGGCCAGCAGGTCCACACAGGCCTGCACGTCCACCTTGTGGGCCATCTCAATGCTCTGGTGCACGTTGCGCACCGGGATGGAGAGGGCGCCGCAGATGGAGCCGCCCGCAGCGAACTTCTGCAGGGCTCCGGCATCCGTGCCGCCCGCGGAAAGGAGCTCCAGCTGGTAGGGGATCTTGCCTTCCTCCGCCAGGGCCACCATGTACTTGACCATGCGGTTGTCCGTGATCATGGTGCCGTCGTACACCTTCACGCCCGCGCCCTTGCCCAGCACGGTGCACTTGTCGTGCGCGCCGCTGCCGGGGGTGTCATAGGCGATGGTGGTGTCCAGCGCAAAGGAGAAGGTGGGCTGGATGGCGAGCGTGGACGCCTGGGCGCCGCGCAGGCCGACTTCCTCCTGCACGGTGAAGACGGCGTAGAGGTCGTACATGGGGGTGATGCCGGCCTTCTTGAGCTGGCGCACGGCCTCCACCAGCAGGTAGCAGCCGCCGCGGTTGTCGATGCTCTTCACGTTCAGGCAGTCGCCCATCTCCACGAGGTCTCCCACGCGGGTGATGGAATCTCCCACGGAGACCCACTTCTCCACCTCCTCCTTGGTCATGCCAAGGTCCACCACGAAATCGGTGACGGCGGGCATCTTGGTGCGCTCATCGGGGGTCATCACATGGATGGGCTTCACGCCCATGCAGCCGGGGAGGTCCTTCTTGCCGTGCACCACCACGCGCTGGGCGGTGAGAGTCTTGGGATCAAAGCCGCCGAGCGGCAGGATGCGGATGAAGCCGTCGTTGTCGATATGGCGCACAATGAAGCCGATTTCATCCATGTGGGCGGCGCACATGATGCGCTCATCGGAGCTCTTGCCCTTGACCAGGGCAATGACGTTGCCGATGTTGTCCACCCAGACATCATCAGCCAGGGGAGCCATTTCATCAATGAGGATCTGACGGATCTCGTACTCGAACGCGGGCGCGCCTGTCGCCTCGCACAGCTTCTTGAAAAGCGGAATATTCATACAGGCACTACTCTACTCCCCGCGCGGCGGGATTGCAAGGGAGAAATTCGAATTTGCGGCTGCCTATTTTGGAATTCCCCGCGCATCCTGCGGGGGCGCTCCTATGGGGTGGCGAGCAGTTTTTGCGCGGTGGGGTCACCCTGCTCTGCGGCCATGCGGAGCCAGCTGTTCATAAGGACGGGGTTCTTGGGCACGCCGATTCCTGCGGCATAGCAGTAGCTCATGAGCATGCAGGCCTCCGCATCACCGTTCATGGCGGCGAAACGCAGGTAGCGCTGGGCTTCCGCCTGCGGGATGGCGCCTCCCTTGTTGAGCAGCAGCAGCTTGCCGAGAATGTTCTGCGGGCCGGGGAATCCAGCCTCTGCAAGCGGTTTGAGCCAGCGTGCGGCATCGGGCTCGCGGTGGTTGTGCAGGCTGTCCTTGGCCAGTTCCAGGCATGCCACGGGGCTTCCCCGGCGGGCGGAAGCCTCATACCACTTGCGGGATTCTTCTGCGGATTTCTCCACGCCCACCCCCTGCGCGTAGCACCAGCCCAGCAGGGATTGCGCCTTGGCGTGGCCGCGCAGGGAAGCCGCCGTGAGCCACAGGGCCGCTTGCTGCGGGTTGGCGGAGAGGCCCTTCTCCCCGGCCAGCATGCGGCGTCCGTATTCATACTGCGCGGCAGAATTGCCCGCTGCTGCGGCATCTGCCAGCTGCTCGTTGTGATGGCAGGCGGCAAGCGCAAGGGCAACAAGAATGGCGGCAGCGCGTTTCATGGCCGGGTGAAATAGCGGCGTTGCTTTTCAGAAACGGGCATACCGAGCGTCTCCATGGCGGCCAGCATGTCCTCCCACACTGCACGGCGCGCGGAAAGGGACTCGTTGCGCAGCAGGTAGCTGGGGTGGTAGGTCACGCGCACGGGGATACCCTGGCAATCATGCCACTTGCCGCGCAGGGCCCCCACAGAGGCACCCTGCAGCCCCAGCAGGCCGTTGCCCGCCGTGCCGCCGAGACACACGATGCAGCGCGGGGCGATGGCGCGTATCTCCGCCAGCACAATCTTCACGCAGGCGGCAATCTCCTGGGGCGTGGGCGGGCGGTTGGAGATGCCCTGCCCCTCTCCCATATCCGGCCGCCATTTGCAGATGTTGGAGATGTACACGTCCTCCCTCTTCAGCCCCATGGCCAGCAGCACCTGGTTGAGCTTCTGCCCGGCGCGCCCCACAAAGGGTTCGCCCAGGCGCTCCTCTTCATAGCCGGGGGCCTCCCCCACCAGCATGAGCTGGGCGTGCGGGTTGCCCACGGCAAACACCATCTTCTCGCGCAGCGTGCCGAGCGCCCGCGCGGGTTGCCAATCCGCCGCGCGCTCCCGCAGATACGCCAGCTTCTCCTCCACGCCCATGGATACGGCAACCGCCTTGGTTTCATTTGGTGCGGCCTGCCGCGGGTGCAGCATCCAGTTGCGCAGAATGCCCCGCGCATCCGCATCCACCACGGCGCGCCCCTGCCCTTGCGCCTGCAAATGCGCAAGGCTCTCCACGGTAAGCTGCCGAATGGTGGGCATGCCGCCACCATAACACAAGGCCCGCGCAGATAAAAGGAAAAAGAGCCCCCCGGGTCATGCCCCGGGGGGGATGGTTGCAGGTAGGTGTTCCCTTACTTGGCAGGGACGGCGGTGTCCTTTTCCTCCCGGGAGGGCTTGATGTCCAGGGTGAAAGTGCCGACACCGTCTTTGATGTCGCCGTGCCCGCTGATGGACTCCACGTACCGGAGCAGCTCGATGAAGGAGATTCCCGTGTCGGGTCTGTAGAGCATAGAGGTATTCAAGCCGAAGCGGAAGCCGGAGAAATCCGGCAGGGTGGCGGGGTCCAGGCCGGCCATTTTGATACTGAGATTGATATCGTTGCTCACGGAAAAGACCTTATCGCTCAGTGAGGTAAATCCATAGAAGACAATATCACCACGCAGAAAATCACTGTACAGCCCCTGGGTGATGATGGTACTCTCGCCGGTCTGGGTCACAGAGGCTGATTGAGCGAAGAACTGCTCAGGCGTCAGCCCGGGGTCCTTGGCAGGTACCCCCGCTTCTTTCAACATTGCGGTCATGATTTGCTGCCAGGCAGAAAGGATGCTGTTGCGATCCTTCACAGCAGTGGTGTAGGCATAGTCGCCCTCCCGGGAGACGCAAATCAAATCCGAGCCGTCAATACCGCCGCAGAACGTTTCAAAGCCATTGAGGTAGGCTTCCGGCATGGGCTCCTTCTTCTGGCAGGGTTCCTCATCGGAATCACGGGTGGAACTCATACCCAGGAGCCCGGCATCGCGCATGTCGAAGATGAGGTTGCGGAGACTGATGGGATTGGGGGACTTGAGGGGGCTTGACTCCAGATAAAAGGGGATAGCCTTGGTGTCCACGCCGGAGCTCAGGCTCTTGGCTGGCTCGTAACTGTATCCGCAAGCATCTCCCGTGTACTC
Organism: Akkermansia sp.; assembly: GCA_045616565.1. Classification (GTDB taxonomy): domain Bacteria; phylum Verrucomicrobiota; class Verrucomicrobiia; order Verrucomicrobiales; family Akkermansiaceae; genus Akkermansia. The sequence continues at coordinate 7,423 of JAZLHB010000051.1, forward strand.
CAGGCGGATGGTGGGGCCATCCTTCCGGATTTGGACGAAGGAGGGCAGCTTGGCATCCGGCACCTGCCCCGGCTTCTCAAGCTCGGCGGCAATCCTGCGCACCCCGCTCACAAAAGCGGAGTGCTCCGGTGATTGCTGGCTCTGGCCGCGCTTCTCGTTCCGCTCCGGGTCAAAAACGAGCCACGGCACAAGACCGGTGATTATCTTCGGGCCATTGGCCATGGCAGGGCTGCAGTAGCAGCTCAGGTAGCTGGGCTGGTCCAGGCTGGCATCCCACTTGGCCAGCTTATCCGTAGCCAGGATAGATTCCGCCGGGGTGGCGGCGGGGCGGATATCCTCCGGATTCTCCGCCAGGCCGATAACCATGGTATCACCCACCGTCTTGTAAAGGATGCAGATGCTGCGGCCGTTGACCACGGAGGCTAGTTCCTTCTTCTCCTCCTCCTCGTCATCCGGGAGCTCCGCCGTGAGCTTGACTCCCTTATAGCCGTTGAGCTCCACATACTTGCAATACGGCCCATCCTGTTCATGGAATAGCTGCAGCAGCAGGTTTTCAACCCACTGCCGGGCATCGTCGCAATCCGGTGTACAGGTAAGGTACACGGGCCCGATGCTGTGGATTTGCCTGGCGGCGGCAGTCAACTTGCCGATTATCTGCCGCCTCATCTGCTTCATTTGCTCACAATCATCCTCGGAGCCCGCATATATCTCGTCAAACATGCAGATATCCACAAAAATGGGAAGCAGGCAGGAAATCTGGGAGACAGTCTGCCCACCGAGGGCCAGGGAGATGCTATTGAAGGCGCGCAGATTCTCCGGCAAGGCAAGGGGAAACTGCTCCGTTGCGTTCTTGGTCACGCTGAACCGGTAGGATTCCGGTAGCTTCTTGGCGGCCTCCCGCATTCTCTCTATCTCGGCATCGGTATCCGTACCGGGTGCGAAGGTCCATGTATTCGTGGCGACTTCTCCCTCGTCTGCAGCGCTCTCGTATTTGAATTCTTCGAGGACGAAGGCTTGGCACCCACTGCGCAGCGTGTCGCAAGCAGATATAGCGTCTTCAAACGAGCAGTGGAGCGTGCAGGTGATGGAAGGCAGGCATGTGACCTTCAGGCTGCCCAGCCCCTTGACCACCGCATCCAGATTATCGAGAGAGAGAACGAATTCCGCGTCTGCAGGAATGGCGGCCAGCGCGGGATGGGCTGCGGTGCGCTGCTGCAGCAGGGAATCTGCGGCAGGCGCGGCAACGGCTGCCGGTGCAGCGGGAGCGGTGGCCTGCGCACCCAGGGGCAGCGCAGCCGTGGCGGCAATAAGCGCAATGTATTGTGGCTTCATGATGCTATTATGATTGATTGGTTGTTTTTTTCAAGGGGAATCGGCGAGCGGTTCATCCCCGCGCGCGCCCTTTCTCTACCCCTATTAAGCAGGAAAACGGCGAAATGTCCGATTTTTTTCGCAAAAAAAAGAAAAAAACGCGTAGCGCCCGTAGGCCTCGGCGAAGCCTTGGCAGATACGGGCAATCATTGCGCCCCGCCCTATAGGCGACATGCAATCCAATTCCTACCATGTTTCATAAACACGACACGTCATTCCAAAACAAGAAAGGGAGCATGGTGCGCCCATACGATTGAAGGGAGCGATGGCTCCCGGGGCAAGCGTATGAACGAGATTCTCCGCAAGACGATGGTGGCGGCACTGGCCGCCCTGGTGGGTGTGGGCATGAGCGGCAACGCCTTTGGTCGTCCGCATCCGGGGCCACACCCCAGACCGCATCCCATCCGCCCCATCCGCCCCATTCACCCGGTTCACCCCGTGCGGCCCATTGTGCCGGTGTACCCCCGCGCGGTTGTGCCGGTCTACCCGCGCGTGATGGTGCCGGCCCCCGTCATCGTGGCACCTCCGGTTATTCAGGTGCGGGTGCCGATTGTGCGGCGCGTTGTGGTACGGCAGCCCGTGTACCAGCCCGCGCCGCAGCAGCCGGTGTACGAGGAGCCGTACCAGCCCAAGCCCGTGGAGGGATACAAGGAGAAGTAGGGGGATGGGGTCATACCTGTAGTTTGAGTGTCTTGGGTACCCCGGAGACGATATTTCCGATGCCGTTGTGGCACCAGATGAAGTACGGCACATCCACGCCATTGGAACGCAGGTCGCTCAACACCGCGGTAATGGTTTCATGCTCGAAAATGCCGTGGAAATACACGAAACCCACCTTGCGGTCCGGGGTGATGGAGGCGGCATCCGGGTACGCCTTGCCCTTGTAATAGAAGGTATGGCCTCCCCCCTCGTACTCCACGACAATGTAGTCGCCGGATTTGACGGCTTGGCGGACGGTGTCGTTCGCCCCCATGTCGAGGTGCGTCAGGGAATGCGCCACATGGCGTTGATGTGACACCGGTTCAACGTGTGCGGAACTGCATGCGGAAACAATCATGCACAGGCATAATGATGGTAATGTTGCTTTCATCGTACTCTACCCCTATTAAGCACACACATGCCCCAAATGGCAGATTTTTTTGCAAAAAAATTGAAAAAATACCGTCATCGCATGAAAATTTCCCTTGCCCCGGCATGCACATTGGCCGCCGCCGTTCATGCGTTACCCAGTTTGGCTGAGGGAGGAATACGGCCATGAATTCGGGCCCACCCCCCTCGCCGCCCCCCTATGCCCATCCCTTGCAATTCGTATCGTCCGGCGGCAAGGTGCTGTACGAATTTGAATGGGAAAACCTGAATGGGGACAAGGCCCAAGCCGAAACCTACCGCACCAAGCCGCATTCCCCCATCCGCCTGGTCCCCGCGAAAGAGCCGGCACGCTGGCGCGCCCTGCCCTGTTTCCAGAAAGCCCGCCAAAGGGCCCTTGGGCTCTGCCGTGGTGCGCGCCAGCCGCGTTCATGGCATAGTATCGCCTTGATGAAAGGGGGCAAGAATGCTAGGATGGCGGGGATGAAAAGGCTTCTCTCCACCATGGCTGCCATGTTGTTCCTGGCATCCTGCACCCAGCTCTACCAGCCCACGGGCAGCGGGGAAATCCCCCATACGGCCAGTGTGGAGCGGCAGCTGCGGCAGGATGTAAGCGCGCTGGCGGAAAACATCGGCGAGCGCAACCACTACCACCAGGAGGCCTACGAGCGCGCCCGCGCCTATATCAAGGGCGAGTTTGAGAAGGCCGGGTACACGGTGGACGAGCAAAGTTTCACCATACCCGCGCAGAAGCGCTTTGCCGGAGCGGCGGGCAAAACCGCCACCAACCTGGAGATCCGCAAGCCCGGCACGGACCCCAACGCGCCCTGGCTCATCATCGGTGCCCACTACGACACGCGCGTGGGCATGAAGAACTGGCACTGCCACGGCCCGGCCATTCCCGGCAAAGCCGGCACGCCCGGGGCGAACGACAACGGCAGCGGCATTGCCACCGTGCTTACGCTCGCGCGCGCATTGAAGAACATCCCCACGCGCAACGGCATCATCTTTGTGGCCTACGCCAATGAGGAACCTCCCTTCTTCCAGAGCGACTGGATGGGCTCCCGCCAGCACGCACGCAAAATCGTAAAGGAGCTCGGCAAGGACCGCATTGCCGGCATGATGACTCCGGAAACCCTGGGCGTGTATTCCCCGCGCAGCAACAAAAAGCGCAACAGCAAACTGGCCGGAAGCCTGGTGGGCATCCTGGACCGCTGCGACTATGTGGCATTCATGAGCACCATCACCGGAAAGCGCTACGCCCACAGCTGCGCCAAGCAATTTGCATCCGTGAGCCGATTCCCCGTGCGGGCCGTCACCTTCGGATACCTCACGCGCGGCATCGCATGGTCGGACGACTGGGCGTACATGAAGGAAGGCATTCCCTCCTTCGCCATCACGGATACAGCCTACATGCGCTGCGACGACTACCATGAAACGAGCGACACGGCGGACAAACTGGACTACAAGCAGTTCGGCGAGGTGGTACACGGGCTCATCCGCATGGTCACGGCGCTAGCCGGCGGCACACCGCAATAAACTTTCCATACACATCCATGCTGACCATCAAGAAACTCACCAAGGCGCATTCCGGGCGCACCCTGTTTGCCAACACAGAACTCATCGTGAACTGGGGCGAGCGCATCGCCCTCGTCGGCCCCAACGGCGCGGGCAAATCCACGCTCTTCCGCATGATACTGGGAGAGGATTCTCCCGATGAAGGCAACATCGTGATGGACGACTACGCCGTGGTGGGCTACCTGCCGCAGGAGGCGGGCGATCCCACGGACCGCACCGTGCTGGAGATTGCCATGAGCATCACCCCGGAGATGGGGCTGGCCATCCGCACCCTGCAGGAATGCGAAGCCAAGGGAGACAACACGAGCGACGCCTACGCCCACGCCATGGATGTGTTCATTGCCGCCAACGGGTACCAGCTGGAACCCAAGGCCAAGCGCATCCTCAAGGGGCTTGCCTTCAAGGATGAGGACTTTCACCGCCCGGCGCGGGAAATGAGCGGCGGCTGGGTCATGCGCGCGCACTTGGCGCAGTTGCTGGTGGCGGAGCCGGACCTGCTGATGCTGGACGAGCCGACCAACCACCTGGATCTGCTGAGCCTGCTGTGGTTCCAGCGCTACCTGAGCAACTACCCCGGCGCCATCTTCATGATTTCCCACGACCGCGATTTCATGGATTCGCTGGTGGAGACGGTGTACGACATCGAGAACGCGCAGCTGGTACGCTATTCCGGCAACTACACGAATTTCCTGGAGCTCAAGGAGCAGCGCTACCAGCTACAGCTTGCAGCCTGGCGCAACCAGCAGAGAGAAATCGCCCATATCGAGGCGTTCGTGGACCGCTTCCGCTCCGTGGCCTCCAAGGCCGCACAGGTGCAGAGCCGCGTCAAGCAGCTGGAGAAGATGGAAATCATCGAAAAACCCAAGCAGGCGCGCAAGGTATTCAAGTTCATCTTCCCCCAGCCCCCGCGCAGCATGCAGCGCGTCATTGAGCTGGAAAAGGTGGGCCAGAGCTATGGGGACAAGCGCATCTACAAGAACCTGGACCTCCTGGTGGAGCGCGGAGACCGCATTGTGCTGGTGGGACCGAACGGCGCGGGCAAGTCCACCCTGCTCAAAATCCTGGCGGGTGTGGTACCCATCGACGAGGGCAAGCGCACGGTGGGAACCACCACCCGCATCGGCTACTTCTCCCAGATGCGCTCGGAAAACCTTACGCCAAACTTCACCGTGCTGGAGGAAATCATGAAGGCCAATCCCGAGCTGAGGGAGGAGGAAGCCCGCGGCATCCTCGGTTCCTTCCTCTTCCGCAGGCTGGATGTGGAGAAGCGCGTAGAGGTCCTTTCAGGCGGTGAGAAATCACGCCTCAGCCTCGTCAAGTTCCTGGTCAACCCGCCCAATCTGCTGCTCATGGACGAGCCGACCACCCACCTGGACCTCATGAGCGTGGAAGCCCTCTCCCAGGCACTCAAGCGCTACGAGGGCACGCTCGTCTTCATCTCCCACGATGTCCACTTCATCCGAGCCCTCGCGGAAAAGACCCTGCACATCAACCACGGAACCCTTACACCCTACGCCGGAGGGTACGACTACTATCTGGAAAAATCCGGCATCCTCGACGAGCAAAATGCCATGGATGCATGAGAAAACCGACTAGGCACGATACACTAGGCGGAATTTGGCACACTTGCAACACGCTCTAATTCAAGCGTTTTCTTTACATAGTGGACAAATCCGTCACGGCGTGACGGAATTTCCGTCACAGCATGACGGATTTGCCGCCACGGAACAAAAGTGGACAAATCCATCACATCGTGACGGAATTTCCGTCACAGCATGACGGATTTGCCGTCACGCCGTGACATTTTTGTCCATTATTGACTTGACAAACCAGGCGTGCAGGTATAAGACGGAAGCAGCCATGAAAGAGAAGCGAGCCTACCTGAAGCGAACAATGAGCGACACCGTGAGGATGGTGTCGGAGCACTTTCCGTGCCTCTTGCTGACAGGGGCGCGCCAAGTTGGGAAAAGCACACTGCTGCGCCGCATCATGCCGAAAGGGATGAGATACGTGTCGCTGGATTCGGTTGCGACGGCGCGCGCGGCGCGCATGGACCCGGAGGGCTTTCTGAAAGCATACGGCACGCCTCTTTGCATTGATGAGATACAATACGCGCCTGAGCTGATGCGGGCCATCAAGGCAGTGGTGGACGAGGACCGCCACAACGGGATGTACTGGCTGACGGGCTCGCAACGCTTCCACCTGATGGAGGGGCTTTCAGAGAGCCTGGCGGGCAGGCTGGCCGTACTGGAGCTGTATTCCCTCTCTCAAAGGGAGAGCCTGGGAAAGGGCGGCAAAGACAGCCACCTGGACCCGGAGAATCCGGCAGCCGCAGCTGCGGGAGTGCGCGCGTGCAGCACGGATGCTCTCTTTGAGCGCATTCTGCGCGGCGGGTACCCGGAGATGGTGAACGACCCCGGCATGCCGGCGGATGTGTTTTTCAACTCGTACGTGAACAGCTACCTGGAGCGCGACGTGAGCGCGCTCACGCAAGTGGGCGACAAGGGAGCGTTCCTGAACCTGATGCGCATCGCCGCGCACCGCACGGGCGAGCAGCTGTCGTACGCGAACATCGCGCAAGATGCGGGCATCTCTCCTAGCACGGCCAAGCGCTGGCTCTCCATCCTGGAAACCTCCGGCATCATCACCCTGCTGCGCCCGTACTACACGAACTCAACCAAGCGCCTGGTGAAAACGCCGAAGATGCACTTTATGGATTCCGGGCTGTGCGCGTGGCTGGCGGGCATCACCACGGCCAGGCAGCTGCGGGAGAGCCCCATGGCGGGGCACATTGTGGAGAGCTGGGTGTTCAGCCAACTGCTGCGCGGGTACGCCAACAGCGGGCGCACCATCCGCCTGAGCTACTTCCGCGACAAGCTGGGGCACGAGGTGGACATGCTGCTGGAGGAGAACGGCAAGCTCTACCCCATCGAGGTGAAAATGAACGCGAGCCCGGCGCTGGAGGATTTGGGAGCCGTGCGGCACATACCCGCCGGGCGGCTGAAAATCGGCGGCGGCATCATCATCTGTGATGTGGCCAAGCCCCTGCCCCTCGGCCTGGGCAACATCGCCATCCCCATCTCTGCCATCTAAACATGCACCCCCCCTGCGCGCGGGGGCGTTTTTTGCGTGACAAACCCGCGCGCGGGGTGCATAGTATGGGGTATGGAACAGAGACCCATCCTTGCAGCGCACGATATCAACAGCGGCGCAGAACTCCACAGCAACACGCAAATCCCGGTCAAGACCGGAAACCCCGTGCTGGACGCCAACCTGTACGACCTCTCGCGGCGCTTCTGCGGCACGCACGACCCCGACACGGTGCTGCAGCTGCTGGCCACGGTGATGAACGCGGCGCAGAGCGAGCTGGAGAGCCACGACCTGTCCATCATGAACAGCACGCTGGACGAGATGTTTGCGGCGGAGAACCTGTTCCGCCCGTACCGCAACATCCGCAAGGTCACGTGTTTCGGGTCAGCCCGCATCAAGGAGGACGACCCCGTGTACAAGCTGGCGTACAACTTTGCGAAACTGTGCGCGGACAACGGGCTGATGGTCATCACGGGCGGCGGCCCGGGGTTGATGCAGGCATGCAACGAAGGAGCCACGGCGGAGCACTCCTTCGGGCTGAACATCACCCTGCCCTTCGAGCAGGCGCCCAACCCCGCCATTGCCGGCAGCCCGCACCTGATGAACTTCCTGTACTTCTTCACGCGCAAGCTCAACCTCATCAAGCAGAGCGATGCGCTGGTGGCGCTGCCGGGCGGCTTCGGCACCATGGATGAAATCTACGAGTGCATCACGCTCATCCAGACCGGCAAGAGCACCATCTTCCCCATCATCCTGCTGGACACGCCGGAGGAAACCTTCTGGCGCCGCTGGAAGAACTTTGTCATCAAGGAACTGGAGGAAGCCGGCCTCATCTCCGAGGAAGACCAGTACCTGCTGCACCACAGCACCAGCGCGGAGGAAGCCTTTGAGCACATTGCCCACTTCTACAGCCGTTTCCACTCATACTACTTTGACGGCGACCGCGTGGTCATCCGCATGAACAGCACGCTCAGCGAAGAATCCCTGGAATGGGGGCGCCACGACTACAAGGACATCATCTACAAAGACGACCTGGAGCAACTGGAGAACGGCGAGAACGACCCCGAGCCCATCCTCGGCCAGCTGCCGCGCCTGCGCTTCTCCTTTGCCAAGCGCAACTTTGCGCGCCTGCGCCAGATGATTGACAGCATCAACGACGGAGATTGACGCGGCTTGACAGGATTTGTAGAATAGGGGGCATGAGGAACATACTTTCCATGCTGCTGGCCTGCGTGCTCACGCTATGCGCGCAGGCAGAAGTAAAGGTGGCGAGCCTGCATCCCCTGCTCTCCGAGATGGCACGCGCCGTGGGGGGCGGGCAAATCACCGTGGTGGACCTGTTTCCCGCCAACGTGGAGCTGCACGAGTTCTCCCCGCAGCCGGCGGATGTGGCAGCGGCCTCCGGGGCGCGTCTGGTGCTGGCCTGCGGCAAGGGCGTGGAGCCCTATCTGGAGGGGCTGAAAGAGAGCTTGCCCTCCGGGGCCGCCATTCTAGAGCTGGGGCGCAATGTGCCGGATGTGAAGCTGCCGGACGGCCGAGGCTGCGACCCCCACTGGTGGAACAGCCCCGCCAACATGAAGCGCGCCGCGCTCTCGCTGGCGGGAGAGCTCGGCAAACTGGACGCCGAACACGCCGCCGCCTACCGCGCGGGCTATGCCAAGTACGCGGCGGAGATGGACACCCTGGACCGCGAGGCGCGCCTGGCCTTCAGCCGCATTCCCAAGGCAAGCCGCGTGCTGGTAACCGAGCATGCCGCCATGTGCCACTTCTGCGCGCAGTACGGGTTCACGCCCATTCCCATCTACGGAATCGCCAAGGAAAGCCAGGGAGACACCGCCGGCATGGCGCGCGTGCTCGCGCAGTTGCGTGAGAGCCGCGTGCGCTGCATCTTCCGCGAATGGACGGAATCCCCGCGCGCCCTGGAAGCCCTGGCGGAGCAGATTGGCGCAAGCATCCGCCCGCTGGCCCTGGACGGCATATGCCCGGACCTGAAGGGCTACTCCGCCATCTTCCGCGCCAACGTGAAAAACATCACGGAAGGGCTGGGAGCCGCACCGCAAGAGTAACACCCCATGTCGCCGCGCCTCACATTCACGCTGACCCTGCTGGGAGTCCTGCTGGCCGGGGCTCCCCTGCTGGTGCTCACGGGCAAGGGTTCCGCCGTGCCGCAAGCGGAACAGGCTCCCGCCGAGCAGGAAGCATGCAGCGTGGTGGCAGAGGTGCGTTTCGACGGTGCTCCGCGCGAGCTGCGCCTGCTTTACCGGGGCAAGGAGGTAGCCGCCATGCCGCAAGGGACGGAATCGCCGTGGCTGGCGGAAATGCGCCTTCCGCAGGATGCCGCCGAGCTGGAGCTGCAGGCCGAGTGGCCCGCTGCCGCCCAGCACGCGGTGAACATCACCCTCACCCGCGGGGCCGCCACCGCCCAGGACACGCAGTGGAGCTCCCCCGCAGCCACCACCCTGCACACCCTCTTCTCGTTCACATGGTAGACACGCATGAACACTGCGGCCACGACCACATCTGCTGGGGCGGCGGCCACCACCACGAGGGCGGGCACGAGCTGCGGCTGGAGGACGTGTCCGCCGGGTACAACGGGGAAAAAGCCATCGAGGGCATCACGCTTTCCATCACCTGCGGGCACGCGCTGGCGCTCATCGGCCCGAACGGAGCGGGCAAATCCACCCTGCTGCATGCGCTGGCGGGGCTGCGCCCCACCCTTTCCGGCAAAATCCTGTGGAACGGCAACCCGCTGCACGATGCGCGGCAGGAAATCGCCTTCATGCCGCAGCGTTCGGAGGTGGACTGGAACTTCCCCATCACCGTGCGCCGCCTGGTGGAAATGGGGCGCTTTCCCGCGCTGGGACCGTGGCGCGCCATGGGGCGGCACGACCGCGATATTGTGGACAAGGCACTGGATGCGCTGGAGATGACCGCCCTGCAGCACCGCCAGATAGGCGAGCTTTCCGGCGGCCAGCAACAGCGCGCCTTTCTGGCGCGCGCGCTGGCGCAGGAAGCGCACATCCTGCTGCTGGACGAGCCGTTCAGCGGGCTGGACGTACCGGGCGCGGCATCCCTGGGCGCACTGCTGCGCTCATTGGCGCAGGAGGGGCGCCTGGTGGTGGCATCCCACCACGACTTGGCCACTGCACCGCAATTGTTCGACCGCGCGCTGCTGCTCAAGAAGCGCGCCGTGGCATACGGCGAGACGGCATCCGTGCTCACGCCGCAAAACCTGCAACAAGTATTCCCCGCATCTGAACGCCCATGAACGACTTTCTCCAATTCCTGGGTGAACCGCTGGCGCAGCGCAGCCTGTGGGCCTGCGCGTTCATCGGTTTCACGAACGGCTTTGTAAGCGCGCTCGTGGTGCTGCGCCGCTCCGCGCTGCAGATCGGCACGCTCTCGTGCGCGCTGCTGCCGGGCATAGCGCTGGCCATTTTGCTCTTCGGGCTCATGCAGATGAGCATCCTGCTGGGGGCGGTGCTGGCGGCCCTGCTGGTGGGGCTGGGCTCCCTCTTTGTCTCCCGCACCGCGCGCGTGGAGCATGATACCGCGCTCTCCGTGCTGCACACCGCCGCCTTTGCCGCCGGATACGTCATTCTCATCCGCCTGGGCCTGCAACAGAAGGTGGACGACTGGCTTTTCGGCAACATCATGAGCATGACGGACACGGACCTGTGGGTGGCCTACGCCACGGGTGCGCTGGCCATGCTGGGCATCACCGCGCTGTTCCGGCCGCTGGTCATCACCCTGTTCGATGCGCGTGCGGCGGCCACCATGGGCATACCCACGCGCGCCTACAACTACGGCATCTTTGCGCTCATCATCCTGGTGCTGGTATCCTCCCTGCAAGCGGTGGGTGCCTTCCTCACGCTGGGACTGCTGGTGGCGCCCGCAGCCACCATGAAACTGCTCACCGACCGCACGGAATCCATGTTCTGGGGCGGCGGCATCATCGGCGGGCTGGGCTCCGTGCTGGCGTTCTTCCTGTCCTACCCGCTGGGGTGGCACCTGGGCGCCACCATCATCATGGTGTTGGGCTGCATCTTCCTGCTGGCCTACGCCAAGGTGAAGATTTGGAAGAAATAAGCCCCGCCTGCTACTGCTTCGGCGCCTGCACCTCCCCTGCTGCGGGTTCTGCGGGCGGAGTCTCGTCGTCCTGCATCCAAAGGTACACGGTCACGGCAATGTAGAGGGGAGTGAGAACGCACCCCGCCCAGTTGACCAGAATGCCCACCACGCGGGAACGCGTGACAACTGCCACCACCCACACGGCAATGGCCACGAACACGCCGCCCAGGCCCAGGAGCCCCGTGGTCACCAGAGTATCCGTGCCACCGCAGAACACAAAGTGGATGATGGCGGGCACCACGCCCAGCATCAGCGTGGCCAGACCGCAGTCCGTGGCATCGAAATCGTTCAGGTTTTCCGGTTCGGAGCTCATGATGAAAGGAGTATAACGCCGCCGCCGCGCCTTGGCAAGCCAAGTTTCCCTTGACTTCGCTAACAGTTTACACTATGCTGCCGTGCATGTTTGTAGACAACATCAGGATATTCGCCAAGGCCGGCAAGGGGGGCAACGGGCTCGCCAGTTTCCGGCGCGAGAAGTTTGTACCGCGCGGCGGCCCTGATGGCGGCGACGGCGGCGACGGCGGCAGCGTGGTGCTGGAGGTGGATTCCGGCACGAACGACCTGCGCACCTACTTCTACGATCCCAAGCTGGTGGCCACCGACGGCATGCCGGGCATGCACGCCCGCAAACACGGCAAGGACGGCAGGACCGTCATCGGCAGGGTGCCCCAGGGCACCATCATCTACCGCAGCAACGCCGCCACCATGCAGGAAGCCACCTGGCTGGAGCAGGAGGGCGACGGCATCGAGCTGGAGCAGATTGCCGACCTCACGGAACCCGGCCAGCGCTTTGTGCTGTGCCAGGGCGGCAAGGGAGGCCGCGGCAACTGGCATTTCCGCACCGCCACCAACCAGGCCCCCATTGAGTTCGAGTACGGCACGGAGGCGGAATCCGGCGTGTTCTTCCTGGAGCTGCGCCGCATTGCGGATGCCGGGCTGGTGGGCTACCCGAACGCCGGCAAGAGCACGCTGCTCACGGCTATCTCCAACGCCACGCCCAAGGTGGCGGCCTACCCCTTCACCACCCTGCAGCCCATTGTGGGCACCGTGGAGTTTGCCGACTACGGGCGAGCCGTGGTGGCGGACATCCCCGGCATCATCGAGGGAGCCTCGCAGAACCGCGGGCTGGGGCACGAGTTCCTGCGCCACATCATGCGCTGCCATGTGCTGCTGTTTGTGGTGGATATGACCGGGCTGGAGCACGACCCCGTGGAGGCCATCCAGACGCTGCGCAAGGAAATCAAGCTGTATTCGGAGGAGCTGGCCGCACGGCCCTGGGTGATTGTGGCCAACAAGATGGACGAGGAGTGCGCAGCAGAAAACCTCTCCATCCTGCGCCAGCGTTTCCCCAAGGTGGAAATCATCCCCATCTCCGCCGCGCTCGGCGAGGGCATCCCAGACTTCAAGCAGCGCCTGCAGGAACTCGTCAGGGAGAACTGATTGATGTTCGCCGTCCTTTCAGATATCCACGCCAACCTGGAAGCCCTGCAGGCCGTGCTGGCGGATATGCAGGCGCACGGTGTGGACGAGGCAGTGAGCCTGGGGGACATTGTGGGTTTCAACGGCAACCCTGCGGAATGCGTGGAGCTGGTGCGCCCGCACCTGGCCGCCGCCGTGCGCGGCAACCACGAGGCCGCCATGTTCGACCACGCCGTGTTCGGCGTGCCGCTGTACATCCGCATGATTGAGCTTACGGCGGGCATGCTCTCGGCGGAGCAAACCGAATGGCTGCGCCGGCTCCCGGTTACGGCGGAACACGGCGGCTGCCGCCTGTTCCATGCCACGCATGCCGCACCGCAGCGCTGGCGGCGCATCAAGGGCACGCTGGATGCCCAAGCCGTGTTCGATGCCACCACTGAGCGCATCTGCCTCTTCGGCCACACCCACCGCCCCGCCGCGTTCCGGCTCAAGGACGGCACGGTACGGAGCATCCCCATCGAGTACGGAGCGGACGGCACCTTCACCCTGCCCTTGGAAGCGGGGGCGCGCTACCTTGTGAACCCCGGCTCCGTGGGGCAACCGCGCGATGGCGACCGGCGCGCGGCATACGGTATCTACGATCATGCGCGCGGGTGCATCACCCTGAGGCGCGTGGGGTACGATGCGGAACACGCCGCACCCAAGATTGCACGCACCGGGCTGCCGGAAAGTTTTTCCGCCGCCCTGCTCCGCGGCACCTCACCCACGGGGGATTGACACCCCCGCAGCAGGGCCTCCCTTATTCCAGACCCTGCATCCCCCTGGCTCCGCGGGCCCTGTAGCGGCTGGCGTTCGGGTGGGGCTGGGTGGGTTTGATATCCGTCTTGAGATAGTATGATTTGAGCGGCTTGTACCCCTTCTTGGCCATCAGGGCGTCCCAGTCCTTGGGCAGCTCGATCTTGACCGTGGCAAACCCGCCGCCGGGCAGGCACATGGTCTTGTTGCGGTTGGCATCCCCGGTCACCAGCATGGCGGTCTTGCCCTCCTGCATCACGGGCACGGTCTGCAGGCGCTCCATGCCGCACCACTCCAGCCAGGTGGGCGTGAGGGTCTCCGCCGCGTTCTCCGTGCGGGAGATTTTGTTCATGTGGTCGTCCACGGTGTAGGTGGCGGGGTTGAAGGCGCTGCCGGGGTTGCCCCAGTAGTTGGCGGTGGCGCGCTGCTCCAGCGGCACGCGGGCGGTCTGCACCAGGGCCTTTTCCAAATCCTCCTTGCTCTTGTACTTGGTGGCGAGATCGCGCGCCACATACCCGGTAATAAGCATGTTGCGGTAGACAAAGGGGGTGCCGCTGCCCACGGCGAACTGCTGCTTCTCCGTGGCGTCCCAGGCCATGAGCTCCATGATGACCTGCGGGTCAGAGGATGCGGGGGCGAGGTTGTTTCCCCAGCAGAGGGCGGAGCCGGCGGTGAGGGCGTTCTCGTTCACCTGCATGCCCTGCTGCATGTGGTAGGGGCGCCAGCCGAGCTTGATTGCAGCCTGCTCATCCTCCGCCAGGCACCAGGGCATGAGATACCCGAAGGTGCCCATGCGGTTCTGCTTGACATAGTAGCCGCCGAAGTTGAGCATGGCGAGGTTGATGAAGCGGCCGATGGCGGCGTTGCGCTGGTTGCAGATTTCGCCCTGCTCGTGGTCAAGCCCGAGCTGGCGGGCAATGGGGCCGTTCACCCAGCAATACGGGGTCCAGGCGTGCGTGCTGGCGAGCGTGCGGCGGAAATCTCCGTTGGTCATGGCCTTGGTGAAGGCAATGAGGATGGGCATGTACTCCGGCGGGCAGCCCGCCATCACCCCGTTGGCGGCCACATGGCGCACCTTCACCTCGCGCTGGGCGGGCGGCACCACCGCCACCGTCTCGTCCGCAGCGGCATCCGTGAACTTCAGGAATTCCGCGATGGCGTGCTTGGTGGGCGGCATCACGGGCAAGCCATCCGTCCATCCCTGCTCGGCAAAGTGGGCGTTCACCTCCTGCAGGCTGCCGGTGAACACCACGCCATCGCGCTTCTTCTCGCTCTCCTCCTTGGGCAGCTCCTTGTCGGAAAGCGGCTTGGTGAGGGCCTTCTCAATCTGGGGCCAGAGCACCTTGCGGGTGTTTTCCACCAGCTCCTCCTTGGAATGGGCGGAGAACGCGCCCGGGTACTCCGCCACACGGGGGATGGGCACCCCCGCCGCCCGCGCGGCAAAGCGGGCCTGGTCCGTGAACCCCGGCGCGGCAATCATGACGGAGGGCAGCCCCTCATGCTCCGCGGCAATGCAGGAGCCCATCTCCTTGGGCGTGCAAAGGCCGCAGCCGCCGTTGCCGGAAATAACGGCATCCACCTTCAGCTCCTTGAGCTTGGCCACAAACTGGTCCTTCTGCTCGCGCACCACGCCGGGACCGGGCCAGGGGCCGGCGGAACCCACCTCGCTGAGCACATACACGGTGGCCTTGGGGTATTTTTTCAAGATAAGGCGCTTGAGCTCCGGGTGGGTGACGTATGCCATGAAACTGCCGCCCACAATGGCGATGGTCTTGCCGTCCAGCGTGTTCAGGCGCGGTCCCTGCTTGATCATCTGGATATTGCTCTTGCCCACAGGCGAGTATACGGCATAACGCCCCTCCCCGGGCTTGGCGGGCACGGAACACTGCCCGTCCGGGCAATCCTGAACAGGTACCTGCGCCCAGCAGAGGCCGGACAGGGCAATCACAACGGCAATGGCGGTTCGATGTATTCTCATACCATCATTAAGCGCCATCCACAGGCAAAAATCAACACGGAATCCCTACACAAGCGAATAGAGGGAAATGATGGCAGAGAAGTGGGTTGCCACGGCGGGTGGATGTGGTAAAATGGGCGCGACATGAAGTTCGCGAGCATAGCCCTGCCCCTCACCGCCATTCTGCTTACCGGCGCTGCCACCGCACAGGAAAAGGCAGCCGCGCAACCCGCGCCGCAGGCGCAGGGCGGCGTGGTAAACCGCATTGCCGCCACCGTGAACGGCCGCCCCATCACCGCCTGCGAGGTGCGCATGCGCCTGGCCCCCTACTTCCGCGAGCTCTCCATGCTCTACCCCCGCCAGGGCCCCCGCTTCAATTCCGAACTCGTGAAGGCCAAGAAGGAGGTTATCAATGATTTGATTGAGCGCGAGCTCGTGCTCAGCGACTTTGAGACCAAGGGCTATATCATGAAGGACGACCAGATTGAGGAGGAAATCAACCGCCGCATCCTGGTGGGCTTCAACGGCGACCGCAACGCCTTCCTCGACAGCCTGCGCAAGAGCGGCATGAGCCTCGGCGAATACCGGGACTCCGTGCGCAAGGAGGTGACCGTGCAAGCCATGCGCTCATCCAAGTACGAGCGCGGCATCCCCCCCACGCCGGATGAAATCCGGGATGAGTACAACCAGACCAAGAGCGACTACCGCGACATCTCCCAGGATGCCGTGGAGTACGACAAGATTTTCATTCCCATGGTGGACCAGGAGGTGCCGGAGCAGACCCCGGAGCTGCGTTACGAATTCGCCTGCAACCTGCGAGAGAAGCTGGATGCCGGCACCGTTTCCTTTGCAGACGCGGCCCGCGAACACTCCCGCGACGCCCACGCGCAGGACGGCGGCCGCTGGCCCTCCATCAAGCGCTGCGACCTGGCCGTGGATTTCGCCAACGTGGTCTTCAGCGTGCAGCCGGGGCAAATCTTCGGCCCCATTGCAGACAACTACGGATTCACCATCGTGCGCGTGCGCGACAAGCACCTGGCCCCCGCCCCGCCCCTGAGCAACCAGGAGGTCAAGGAACGCGTGGATGACGCCGTGCGCCGCAAGCAGAGCGAGAAGCGCTACCGCGAGTGGGTGGAGCGCCTGCGCGGCAAGGCCGTGATACGCACCTTCATCTAACGGCGCGCCTGCATGCCAAACTTTTCCGTCTTTTTGACACACGGAGCACTTGACTCATCTTGGGTGCTCCGTTAGAATGTGGGCACATCAAAGGTAACACGACTATGAAGTTCCCTATCATCACGACCGCCATTGTTGCGCTTTGCGCTTTCACCCTCACTGCTGAAGCCCAGGCTCCCGCCGCTCCCGCTGCAGCTCCCAGCTCCAACCTGAAGGTTGCCACCGTCAACGTCAAGGAGCTCTATACCAAGTTCTACAAGCGTTTCGACACGGAAACCGTCCTGCAGAAGCAGCTGGCTGAAATCAAGAAGGACATCGCCTCCCGTGAGGAGAAGCTCCGCGAGCTCCAGGAGGAAGCCAAGAAGATTCTCGACAAGAACGACGGCAGCCTTTCCGACACCGCCCGCCAGAAGCTTCAGACCGAGTTCAACGCCAAGCAGAACGAGTTCCGCGCCCGCGAGCAGGAGCTCAAGGACTTCGTGCAGCGCCGCAACGTGGCCTTCCGCGAGCTGCGCAACCGTGAGATGCGCCTCCTCATGGAGGAAGTGCAGAACTCCATCAACACCGTTGCCGAGAAGGTAGGCGCCGACATGGTGCTGGACTCCGGCGCCCTTTCCCCGCAGCCGGAAATCGGCATCGGCACCCCGGTGTATCCGTTCCTGAAGAAGAACTTCGACATCACCCCGGAAGTGCTCAAGCAGCTCAACTCCGGCGCTCCCAAGGGCTTTGACCCGGATGCCGAGCTCAAGCGCCTGTACGGCGACGGTGCAGCCCCCGCTGCAGAGGCTCCCGCAGCTGAATAAGCAAAGGACAGACCCGCTCCCCTGAGCCATGAACCTCTCCGTAGAAGACGTTCTCAAGCTCACCGGAGGCAAGCTTCTCAACACGGCTCCGGAGGTGCAAATCTCCGGAGTCGCTTCTTTGGATGAAGCCTGCCCCGGTGAGGCATCCTTCCTCGGCAACGAGAAATACTTCAAGGATTTCCTCTCCACCAAAGCCGGCCTGGTGCTGGTGCCGCCGTCCCTGCCGCAATACCCGGAGGGCGTGTGCCTGGTGGAGGTGGAGAACCCCTCCCTGGCCTTCAACGCGCTGGTGGACCACTTCATGAAGGCCGGGAACGACTTTGTGCCCGGCATTGCACCCGGAGCCGTGGTGGCGCCGAGCGCCAAGTTCAACCCGGAGAAGGTGCGCATCGGCGCCAACGCCGTGGTGGAGGCTGATGCGGAGATTGGCGACGGCTGCGACATCGGCCCCGGCTGCGTCATCGGCAAATCCGCCAAACTGGGCGGGCACTGCAAGCTGCACGCCCGCGTGGTGGTGCGTGAGCGCTGCATCCTGGGCCACCATGTCACCGTGCAGCCCGGCGCCGTTATCGGGTCGGACGGTTTCGGCTTCCTGCTCAACAAGGAGACCGGCTGCTACGACACCATCGACCAGGTGGGCATTGTGGTAATCGGCAACCATGTGGATATCGGCGCGAACGCCACCATCGACCGCGCGCGCTTCGGCCGCACCGTCATAGGAGACGGCTGCAAGCTGGACAACCTGGTGCAGGTGGCGCACAACGTCACCATGGGCAACCACACCGTCATGTGCAGCCAGAGCGGCATTGCCGGCAGCACGCACATCGGCACCTATGTCACCCTGGCGGCGCAGGTGGGCGTGGCGGGGCACCTCACGGTGGGAGACAAGGCCATTCTGGCGGCCCGCACGGGAGCCATCAGCAACCTGGAAGGCGGCCAGCCCTACTTTGGCTCCCCCTGCTCTCCCTACAAGGAGGCCATGAAGCAGTACGCCGCCCTCCACCGCATGCCGGAAGCCCTCAAGGAGCTCCGCGCCCTGCGCAACAAGGTGGAGGAGCTGGAGCAGAAGCTTGCCGCTTCAGCCCCGGAAAACGCAGATAAATAATGCACGGAAACAGGCTTCGCCCCTTTCTGGCCCGCCCGGTTGTTTCCGGGCGGGTTTTTCCTTTTCATTCCACGCGTATTCCCACAAGAAAGAGCTTGACAATCGGGGCTCTGGAATAGTATAGGAACATTCGTATGAACGCAAACGCAGTCATTGCCATGCTGGGGTTGATGACCCTGGGAACAGTACCGGCATTCGCCGCACCGGGAGACACCGCTCCGGCCACCGCCAAGGCGGAGGGGGCAGCCTTGCCGAAATCCGTGACAGACGCCCTGGACAAGGGTGATTTCAACGCCGTGCGCGCCGCCCTGCTGGCAGAGCTCAAGAAGCAGGATTTACAAGCCACAGACAACCAAACCGTCAATGCGCTGAGCATGGCGCTGGAGGTGGTGGACTGCACTTCACCGGAGGTGCTCAACACCTTTGCACAGAACAAGGACCGCCAGAAATTCCTGAAGGCTTTCTTTGCGGATGCGGACTGGCAGGAGATTTACCTGAGCTGCGGTTTGGTGCCGTACCACAACGACTGGGGCATGCGCATCCTCTACGATGTGTGGAAAGAGGAAAAGGGAGCTGTGAAAAACAAGCCTCTGGCCGTGGCGCTTGCATCCGCCTGGGGCGGCGGCGAAACCTGGCAGAACGTGCCAATCCAGAAGAAGGACCCCTCCAAGTACAACCCCGTGCGCCGCTACAAGTATTTCCAGAGCCAGCAGGCCAAGGGCGTGCTCTTCCCGGGATTCCGCAAGTTCAAGGCCTGGGAGCTCCGCTTCGTGGTGGCTATTCCCCAGCAGGACTGGGATGACGAATCATACGAATGGGCGTTCAAGCACGTCAACATGCCCTGGGACCAGTACGGCTGGGCATGCTGGCACGCCCCGTACACGGATCCCTCCAAGTTTGGCGACAGCGTGCAGAGCGGCGAATACAACCTGCCGTTCAGCGGTGAGAGCTGGGCAGAGGCCACGCAGCGCAACGGCGGCGTGTGCGGCGCGCTCTCCCACTTCGGCACCGTGGCTGCCATGGCGCACGGCATTCCCGCATACACCGTGGGCCAGCCCGGCCACTGCGCCTACGCAGTGCGCTTGAAGCGCGGTGAATGGACCGGCGGTTTCGGCGGCCCGGACGGCGGCATGCACAACCACATCTTCGGCAACCAGGCCCCCACCTCGTACAACCTCATGGAGGCCGTCTTCGGCAACGACACCAAGATTGCCCGTGCCTACCGCCACAGCTTCCGCGCGCGGGCGCTTGCAGACCTGGGCGAGACGGCAGCGGCCATTGACGCCTGGAAGCAGGCGCTGGATGCCTCTCCCCTGCACCCCTTCTTCCGCAAGGAGCTGCACGCCCTGATGCTCCAAGGCGGAGCCAAGCCCCAGGACTGCCTGGACTACCTGATGGAAACCCTGCCCAAGTACAAGGGGCACGGTGTGGCCGCATGCGACATGATGAAGGATTTGGAGGGAGTCATCGGCAACATGGACGACAAGGACAAGCTCACGGTGTTTGCGGAGGTTCACCGCCTCATGGCCGGCACGCCCGCCTCTTGGGCAGTGAAGTGCGAGGACACCATCAACCGCCAGGCCGCCATGCTGAAATCGGATGATTCCCGCCAGCGCCTGCTCACGGATGTCTTTGCATCCTACATGAGCGAGGGCGACGGCACGCTTTTCGGCCAGGTGCTGGAATGGGCCGTGAAGACTTATGTGCAAAGCGGCAAGGACGAGGTGTTCAACAAGGCCTTTGCCGCAGCATCCGCCAAGGCCGCGGGCAGCGGCGGCGGTGCCGAGCGCACCAAGAAGATGGCCCAGGCATACGGCAAGGCCATTGTGGCCGCAGAACAGGCTCGCTCCGCAGCGGCCTTCACCGCACTCTCCTCTGCAGCCGTGAAGACCTGCCCGCCGGATGTCCGGCCGCCCAAGCTGCAGGCCACGCTGCCCAAGCTGGGCAAGGCCGTGCTCTTCCGCGAATCCACCACCTGCGGGTTTGACGACCCGCTGGCGCACGCCGGTATCCTGACTCCGCAGGGCGGCCGCTGCCACACGGAAAAGGAAGCCCACCCGCACATGATTGTGGAGCTGGACAAGAAGGAGACCGTAACGGGCTGCCTGGTGCACAAGGTGCCCGGCAACGAGGGCCGCATGAAGCGCGCCACCATAGCCACCAGCACGGACGGCGCCACCTGGTTCGACCAGGAGCGCACGGAGAACATGCCCGCCGAATGGGTGGTGAAGTTCAAGCCCGGAACCCAAGCCAAGTGGGTGCGTATCGAGTTCGACAACCCGCAGCCGGACTTCGCCCACATCTCTCATTTCCTCATCTTCACCAAATAAGGAGCCACCATTATGAACAAGCGTTTATTATTCACCGGCAGCATCCTGCTCGCCACCCTGGCACCCGCCTTTGCCGCCACCGCCTCCTTCCCGGATGTTCCTCAGGTCAAGCAACAGGCCAAGAGCGACAACAAGCCGGCTCTCATCCTCTGGTACGGGTCAGACTGGATGCAGAACTGCTCCAGCGTGGTGGACGCCTGGGAAAAGCTTGCCGCAGAGGGCAGGCTGCCCGTGGTGTTCGGCCAGTACAACGACAAGACAGGCCAGAAGAGCGACGAGCGCCGCAAGGTGCAGGACCAGATGGGAATCGAGCAGTATGACCTGCCCGCCGCCGTGTTGCTGGCTCCGGACGGCACGCTCATGGCCGCCTGGAACGGCAAGGATGTGCGCCAGCCCAAGAGGCTGGTCAAATCCGTCACAGAGCTTGCATCCAAGGCGCCGCAGTTCGTGAAGCTCGTTGCCGCGGCACGCGACCGCGGCGGCAAGGAGGGAGCCCAGGCCGCCGGAGAGGCGCTCAAGCTCATCCCCTACTCCAACGCCCGCCGCCACAAGGAGCTCACCAAGATCATCAACCAGAAGGACCCCAACAACGAAACCGGCATGCGTGCCCTCTTTGCCATGGACCACCAGGCCATGTACAAGGAAATCAACAACAAGCTCAACGGTGGCCCGGACGGCAAGCTCAAGGACGGTGCGCGCAAGTTCGCGGATGCGGAGCGCTATGTGCAGGACACCGTGAAAAAATCCGCCATCGACAAGGATTCCAAGGCCCTCACGGAAACGCGCCAGCAGTGGCTCGCGGGCCTGGCCTACGTGTACCGGGAAAAGTTCAAGGCCACCAAGAGCGAGGCAGACCGCAAGCTGCTGCTCAAGGCGCTGGCGGACTGCGTGAAGCTCAACCCCAAGAGCCAGTACGGCGTGGGTGCCGCCAAGTACCACCACTACTGGGATCCCGATTCCTTCACCGTGATTGAGAACATGTTCTACAACCCCGGTGACCAGACCCACAACTTTGAGAAGGACTGGCACGTGATTGTCACCAAGTCCATCGACGGACCGGGAACCTATGTGTTTGAGCTGGTGCCGCGTGAGAACGGCCGCCTCATCACCCGCAACTTCCGCCTTGCAATCAACGGCAAGGAGGTGGCCAAGGCCAACGAGCCGGCCGACAAGGACACCAAGCGCGTGGAAATCCAGGTGCCCAATGTGAAGGGCAGCGACAAGGTGGAGGTGTGGCTCACCGCAGAATGCAAGGACGGCTGGCTCGGCTGCTCCGGCGAAATCCGCATGGAGAAAAAATAAAAAACTACAAACCAAACATATAATAATGATACGTACAACACTCGCCATTTGTTGTCTCCTTTCCTCGGCTCTGGCTGCAGATATCTGCCAGCCGGCGCAGGAGGTGATTCAGCGTTTCACCAAGGGCAGCGTGCCCGTGAAGCTCAAAGCCGTCAAGGACAAGGAGCTCGACCACTACCGCGTGGAGGTGAAGGACGGCACCGTGGAAGTGACGGGCAACTCCCCCGTGGCCCTCACCCGCGGCTTCTACGCCGCACTCAAGGAGCAGGGCCGCGGCATCTGCAGCTGGAGCGGCAACCGCGTGGAGCCCGGAGCCTGGGCAAACGGAACCACCACGGAGGGTGCCACGCCCTTCCGGTACCGCTACTACTTCAACGTGGTGACCTTCGGCTACAGCATGGTCTACTGGGACTGGAAACGCTGGGAGAAGGAAATCGACTACATGGCGCTGCACGGCATCAACATGCCGCTGGCGCTCACCGCGCAGGAGGCCATCACCGCACGCGTGTTCAAGCGTCTGGGGCTCACGGAGGATGAAATCCAGAACTACTTTGTGGGGCCGGCCCACCTGCCGTGGATGCGCATGGGCAACATCAGCGCGCTGGACAGCCCCATGCCCAAGGAGTGGCATGCAGACCAGATTGCGCTGCAGCACAAGATACTGGACCGCATGCGCTCGCTGGGCATGACCCCGGTTTGCCCGGGCTTTGCAGGCTTTGTGCCGCAGGCCATCAAGCGCCTCCACCCGGAGGTGAAGCTGGCGGAAACCAACTGGAACGGCGGCCTGCCGCACAACTGGATGATCACGCCGGACCAGCCGCTCTTCAAGGAAATCGGCACCATGTTCATTGAGGAATGGGAGAAGGAGTTCGGCAAGTGCTCCCACTACCTCATCGACAGCTTCAACGAGATGGACCTGCCCTTCCCGCCGCACGGCCAGCCCGCGCGCTACGAGATGATGGCCAACTACGGCCGCGCCGTGTATGATTCCATAGCCGCCGCCAACCCGGACGCGGTGTGGATGATGCAGGGCTGGATGTTCGGCTACCAGCGCCGCATCTGGGATTCCCGCAGCCTGGAGGCCCTTATCAGCAAGGTGCCGGACGACAAGATGATGATGCTGGACGAAGCCGTGGACTACAGCAAGCACTTCTGGCGCAACGGCGTGAACTGGGATTTCCACAAGGGCTTCTACAACAAGCTCTGGATCTACAGCGTCATCCCCAACATGGGCGGCAAGTGCGGCCACACCGGCGTGCTGGAATTCTACGCCAACGGCCACTTGGAGGCCCTCAACTCCGCCAACCGCGGCCGTCTGGTGGGCCACGGCATGGCCCCGGAGGGCATTGAGAACAACCAGGTCCTCTACGAACTGGTGAGCGATGCCGCCTGGTCCCAGAAGAAAATGGACCTGGCGGCCTGGCTCAAGAACTACTCCACCTGCCGCTACGGCTCCTGCCCCAAGGAGGTGGAGGAGTTCTGGGCGCGCATGTGCAAATCCGTGTACGGCACGTTCACAGACCATCCCTACTACAACTGGCTGCGCGGCGCAGGCGCCGCCAACAAGGGTTCCATCAACTCCAATGCAGACTACTACGCCGGCATTGAATCCCTGGCCAAGGCCGCAGGCAAGCTCAAGGACAGCCCGCTCTTCCGCGCGGATCTGGAGGAATTCACCGCCGCCTACCTGGGCGGCAAGGTGGAGCTGCTCATCATGGCCTGCGACCGCGCCCTGCAGGAGGGTGACAACGAGCTGGCCAAGAAGCTGGACGACCAGGTGACGGAGTACATGCTCGCCATGGACCGCATCCTGGAAAGCCACCCGAACTTCCGCCTGGACCGCTGGCTCGCCTTCGCACGCAAGCACGGCAAGGACAACAAGAAGCTGGCAGACTACTACGAGAAGAACGCACGCCGCATCATCACCGTGTGGGGGCCGCCCGTCAACGACTACGCCGCCCGCACTTGGAGCGGCCTCATCCGCGACTACTACCTGCCGCGCCACCAGCTCCACATGAAGGGCCGCTTCAACCCCTCGGAGAAAGTGAACGTGGCCAAGTGGGAGCTCAACTGGGTGGAACAGGAGCACGGCGTCTCACAGGTCCAGCCCTACAAGGACCCCGTGGCGGCGGCCTGCAAGCTCATTGCCAAGACCAAGTCCATCACTGAAGACGGGCTCAAGCCCAAGGACAACAGCAAGCAGGTGGCCTCCTGGTCCCCCGCAGAGGTGGGAACGGACTGGAAGGAGGTTTCCTGGGCCGTGACGGCGCAGGACCTGCAGGAGGCGCAGGGCGTGCGTTTCCGCTTTGTGCGCGGCAACCACCGCCTGGATATCTCGGAAGTCAAGATTGAGATGGACGGCAAGATTGTG
This sequence comes from Akkermansia sp., assembly GCA_045616565.1. Classification (GTDB taxonomy): domain Bacteria; phylum Verrucomicrobiota; class Verrucomicrobiia; order Verrucomicrobiales; family Akkermansiaceae; genus Akkermansia. Next base: position 31,937 of record JAZLHB010000051.1, read on the forward strand.
GCGGATGTGAAGCACGACGGCGTGGCAGGCACCCCCTCCACCAACAACGTGTACCGCTTCAACGTGCCCGCAGATGCCACCGGCAACAACAGCTGCCACATCATCGCCCGCGTGCGCTCCAACGGCGGCAACCAGTCCTTCGGCTCCGTGGAGCTCCTTCCCAAGAAGAAATAAGGGCAGCATTCAAGATTCATCCCACGGCCCCATCCGCATCCAGGCGGCTGGGGCCGTTTTTTTTCGGATAAACTTTCTCCTTTACTCCGCAAGATGCATTCTATACAATGCCATTCGATATGAATGCACAGTACCTTGTCCTCATGGCCGCCGTGTCCGTACTTCCGCTCAACGCACAGACACAGCCCCCGGCCCCCGCTGCAGAACCCGCTCCGGAGGCCCGGGCGGCAGGAGAGAAAATCTCGGATGTGATTGCCGGGGCAAGGTCTCTTTTGGAGATTCTCCAGAAGGTGGACAACAAGGAGAAGGCAGACGCGGCCGCACCGAAATTGTTTGAATTCCGCACGACAATAGAAGGGCTTGAAGCACTCGATGAGGAAATACGGGCACAGCTCGATAAGGTAGTGGAGCCCATCTTCAGGAGCATTGCGCGCATCGTCGTGAACGACAGCTACAACTCGGATGCATTCATGGCTGCCTTGGTAGACATGGATGGTGAGCAACCTGCGGCGGCCCCCCTGCCGGAGCTTTCCGCTGAAGAACAGGCCGAGTATGCCAAGCTCCTGGATTTGACTTGCGAGGGCATTGAGACGCTAAAGCAGGCTATCGCTGTCTTTGCGGGCATCACCAGCAAGGAAACGGCAGATGCCGCCGCGCCCAAGGTCAAGGAGCTCTGGCAAAAAATAGAGAAGCTTGAGGAAAGGCTCCAAGAGCTGCCGGAACCGTCAGAGGCAGTCGGAAAGCGGATGCGGAAGGATTTTAAGCTGGAACTGAAAGTCGTGACAACCAGGGCTGTTGCGCGGCGAATCGCCTCCATCGTCATGGGGTGGCACGAGGGCTACGGCTCCGCCGCGCTGGAAGAGGCTATCGGCCCCTGGTGACGAATGAAACGGGAAACACCCCCCAACCCGTTCTCCATCCCAATGGACACCGAAGGCGGCTGCCACCCGTATCCGGCTTGCGGGGGTGCAACTCTCGCCCTGCTTGCGCATGGCCCCGATAACAATCAGATATTTTAGTTTACATTCCGGCGGGCACAGCTTACAATACCACCATACATGGCGGCTGAACCGATAGCGGCTCCCGACACCGAGCCCACCGATGAGGAGCTTATCCGCAGCACCCTCTCCGGAAAGACACGTGCCTATGACGTCCTTATCAGACGCCATAGCCGCAAGCTGCACGCCATGCTCATGCAGGTGCTCAACAGTGAGGCGGATGCATTCGACGTGGCGCAGGAGGCCTTTATCAAAGCCTTCCACTCCCTCCGCTATTTCAAGGGAGACAGCGCCTTCTACACCTGGCTCTACACCATTGCCCTCAACCAGGCGCGCAACTTCATGCGCAAGCGCAAGAGGGAGGGCGGCACCTTCTCCATCGACAACGATGAAAACGGCGATCCCTTGGAAAAGGATGCCCAGCTGGCGGATGGCGGCTTGGAGGCGGACCCGGTCCGCAACACCCAGAATGCCGAGCTCCGCAAGAAGCTGGCCCACGCCATTGCCCAGCTTTCCCCCGCCCACCAGGAGGTGGTCACCCTGGCGGACATACAAGGCCTTTCCTTCCCGGAAATCGCAAAAATCACCAATGTGACGGAAGGCACCCTGCGCTCCCGTCTGCACTACGCCCACAAGCAGCTCCAATCCCTCTTGGCGGAGGAGCGCTGAAAAGGCAGGCGGTGCAATGATTGAAAAGAGGCGGGAAGCCGCCTGCGGCGGCAATTAGGAATGAGTTAGATGCCCCCTGGCGCGTATCGGCTCATACCCGGGAGTGCTCATGGTCTGGCCTGCGGGTCGAGGATAAAGGATTCCCCGTCCCCGGCGGGTTGGAGCTGGTCGCTCACCAGGGAGGCGTGCATCTCCGGGGCGAAGCGGAGCTTGATGACGCGCACGCCCATGGCAGCCAGACGGGAGGCATCCTCCGCAGAGAGGCGGATGTTGAGCGTGCCTCTCGCCTCACCGGAGATGGCCTTCTCACAGGAGAGGCCGATTTCCCCGAGGGCGTTCGGGCGGATGTTTTTCGGCACGCCCAGGGTGAGGGTGGTATCCTCCAGCTGCACGCCGGCGGCGGCCCGGATGGAAACCACGCCGCTAAGCGCAACCCCGCTGAGCAGCAGGGGCTTCTTGGCGGTGATTTGCACGTTGCGAAGCTGCGCTGTACCGTGAATGCGTGAAACGCCCTGCGGTGAAATCTGCGCCAGCCCCAGCGCGGCGGGGATATCCGCACGCACGGGAGAAATGCGCAGCCCCTCCAGCTCCAGCGCGGTGTTGCCCTCCATGGAAAGGCAGCCGCCGCACTCGCAGGCGCGCAAGGCCACCATGCCCACGTTTTCCAAGTCCAGATAGCCCAGGTTGACAATCTCCCCATCCTGCACGGTGAGGGATGCGGCATGCGCCAAACGGCACTGGCCCTCGTTGATGAGGGAGCCGAAGGAAAAGGCCCCCTGCCCGCCCGCCTGCATGCTGGCCAGCGCACCGCCGCCAATGCGGCAGCCGCCCGCCACGGCCACGGAAGCGCCGGTGGTGAAGACGGTCTGCCCGTGTTCGGGTTCGGCCACCACCTCCAGGCTGTCAAGCTCCAGCGGGGCGGAGATTTGCGTGTTGGCGGACACCACGCCGCCCTGCGGCACGGCATCCGCCGGCTGGGAGCGGCGCGCGGCGGATGCGGGAGTCTTGATGTAGGAAAGGGCGCGGAACACGCGGTACCCCGGGGCAAAGAAGCTGTAGTTGCCGGAGGGGTCGTTGCTGGAGATGACCACCGCGCCGCCCTGCTCGCGGGCGTTCACGCGGAATGCGCTGAGCATGCGGTCGTCTGAATCTGTGAGATAGAGCGCGCAGAGCTTGCCGTCCGGCCCCTTTTCATAGCCCCAGCAGGTAACGGCGTGCGCGCCCGTGCGTGCCATGCCCTGCGGGGCGTTGTCGAAATCCAAAAACGCCAGCAGCCCCGCCTGGCCCTCCACCTGCAGCATCTCGTCCAGAATGCGCTGCACATCCTCCAGTGTGCGCGGGGCATACTGCAGGTCTGCATCCGGCGCGGTGCCGTAGTCCACCACGCAACCGCAGGTCCCGGCACTTCCCGGCTTCCAATCCGTTCCCTTGCCGAAGAGGTTTGTGAAATATCCGCCGCCACCGGGAGTTTTCTGCACGGAAAGCCCGCCCTGCTCCACCTGTTGCGGGGTGGGGGTATAGGCCAGCGTGCCCTGCAGCCACCAGGTGAGGGCGTTGAGGTTCATGCCGCCGCCATCCGTCCAATATTTCAGGAATTCACGGTAGATGGCCAGATAGCCCGTACCGTAGGGCTTGATGTTGAGCGGCCCCACAATGCCGTTGGGCACCTCGCGCCCGGCATCGTGAAGGTTGAGGTAGGAATCCTGCCAATGCTGCAGCAGGTTGGAGCCCGCCGCAATCCAGCACATGCGCAAATCATTGCGCCGCAGCTCCGGGATGCTTGCGGCATCCCGGCTGAAACTCAGCTTGCCCAAATCATAGACCTTGCCGGATACCACCGTGGCCTCACCGGCTGCCGCCTGCCACGCCATGGCCCCAAGGGCCGCCACCGTCAGAAACTTCTTCACTCCCCCAGCCTACCAGCCTGCGGCCTGTTGTCAAGCTCCTTATCCGCTGCATACCGCCTTGACCGCGCGCGGTCAAGAAAAAATCCCCAGGCACCGCTTGGCACCGGGGGATTTTTACTTGGGTTTGATGGTACGGGAGGATCAGTCCTCCTTCTTCTCACAATCGCAACTGCCGCAGCAGCACTTCTTCTCAAAGACGAGCTTGTAGCACAGGCCCGCGAGCACGGCACCCACGATGGGCATCACCCAGAAGAACCACAGTTGGCCCATGTAGGCACCGGCATCCGGCTGGCCGATGATGCTCATGATGACATCCGGGCCGGTGGAGCGGGCCGGGTTCACAGAGGTGTTGGTCACCGGGATGCTGATGAGATGGATGAGCGTGAGGCAGAGGCCGATGGCAATGGGAGCAAAGCCCTGCGGGGCGCGCTTGTCCGTGGAGCCGCAAATCACCATCAGGAAAATGAAGGTGAGCACGATTTCCGCGACAATGCCCGCACCCATGCTGTACGCACCGCCCGGGGAGAGCTCGCCGAAACCGTTGGCCGCCAGCGTGCAGGTGGCCAGGTCAAAGCCCTTGGAGCCGCTCACTATCGCGTAGATGGCCAGGGAACCCAGAATGGCGCCAACGACTTGGGAGATGATGTAGGGCAGCAGGTCCTTGCCGGGCATGCGGCCGCATGCCCACAGGCCGAAGCTGACCGCCGGGTTGAGGTGGCAGCCGGAGATGTGGCCGATGCAGTACGCCATCGTCAGCACCGTGAGGCCGAATGCCAGGGCAACACCGGCATAGCCGATGCCAACACCGTCCAGTCCACAGGCGAAAACAGCCGCGCCGCAGCCGCCGAACACCAGCCAAAACGTGCCGATGAGCTCGGCAATACACTTCTTGCAGGTTGGAATCTCGTTCATAATCTATTTCATTGTAGAAAGGAAAATCACACCGTTGGCAACCGTAGCCGCGGTTGGACTCTCCGCACTTCCCTGTTTACCACAATTGCCTGCATTTTTCAAGCAGAAAACAACGATGCGCCAACGGCGGGCAACATGCATGTGCCGCCGTGCTCAATATGTGGAAAA
>JAZLHB010000052.1:0-12785 GCA_045616565.1 Akkermansia sp.
TTATCTTGGACATGGAGATTGTTTGGTTTTGTGCAACTTCAGTCTACGACTGATTTAAACCATGTGCAATCTCCTTTTTCGCGTCCTGATATTTTCTGTCCCCCTCCCGTTGTTTGGAATTTATTTAGGACAGGTATGCCTGGCCGGCCGATGGGAGCATACGTGCAGATGGAAAGGTGGTTTTGCTTAAAATCGGACCGGAAATAGACGAAGGGGAACCCTAATGCAAGCGTTCTGCTGGAGGCATTGTTGGCATGCAGCCCTGCCTCACATGAAGGAATAGGCGTCGATGTCCAGGGAGACGGTGATTTCCTCTCCGTGGTGGAGGTTGGCGATTTCCCTGGAGCAGATATCCGCGACGATGCGCGAGGCTTGGGCTTTGATGGTGCACTGGAAGCGGAACTGGCCGTGCGCCTTGGGGATGGGGGCGGGCATGGGGTCTGTAATCTCCACGGTTGGGGGCAGGGCGGCGCGCAGGCGCTTGTGGAGGGTGGTGATGGAGAAGGATGCCAGGTCCTCCTGCTCGGAGCGCACGGTGAGCACGGCCATGTGGGTGAAGGGCGGGAAGTTGAACTGCCGCCGCAGCCCCAGCTCCGCCTCCGCAAAGCCGTCCGTGTCGTGCCGCCTGGCGAACTGGATGGCGGCGGCTTGCGGGGAATAGGTCTGGATGATGACCTCGCCGTCGATATCCCCGCGGCCGGCGCGGCCTGCCACCTGGGTGAGCAGCTGGAAGGTGCGCTCTGCGGCGCGGGGGTCCGGGATGCAGAGCCCCAGGTCTGCGTTCAGCACGCCCACCAGGGTGACGCCGGGGAAATCCAGCCCCTTGGATATCATCTGCGTGCCCAGCAGGATATCAATCTTGCGGGCGCGGAAATCATGCAGGATAGAGCTCAGTGCGCCCTTGCGGGCCGTTACGTCTGCATCCACGCGGCGCAGGCTGGCATTGGGGAAGCAGCGGCGCAGCACCATCTCCACCTTCTGGGTGCCGTAACCCTCCAGCAGGATGGCATCCGAGTGGCACTCCGGGCAGTTGCGGGGCACTACCGTTCGGTGGCCGCAAAGGTGGCAGATGAGCCTGTTCTCCGTGGCGTGGTAGGTCATGGGCAGCGCGCAGTGCGGGCATTCTGCGGTGTAGCCGCAGTCCGGGCACTGCAGTGCGCGGGCGAACCCGCGGCGGTTGAGCAGCAGGATAACCTGCTCCCCCTTGTGCAGGCGCTCGTCTATGGCCATGCGAAGGCGCTCGGAGAGGATGCCCAGGTTGCGCTTGTCCTTGGCCTCCGTGCGCATGTCGAGCACGCGGGTGAGCGGCAGGCACCGGCCATCCGCCCGGTGGTCCATGCGCAGCAGGGTGTACTTGCCCAGTGCGGCGTTGTGCAGGGATTCCAGGGAGGGTGTGGCGGAGCCCAGGACGATGGTTGCGCCCTCCATGGAGGCTCGCAGCACGGCGATATCCCTGCCGTGGTAGCGGGGGCTGTTTTCCTGCTTGTAGGAGGAATCGTGCTCCTCGTCCACGATGATGAGGCCGAGCTTCTGGACGGGAGCGAATACGGCGGAGCGTGGGCCGATGGCGATGCGGGCCTTTCCCTTGCGGATGGCGTGCCACTCGTCGAAGCGCTCGCCATCGCTCATGGCGCTGTGGAGAATGGCCACGGCACCGGGGATATCCGCGAAACGGCTCTTGAAGCGCGCCATGGTTTGCGGGGTGAGCGAGATTTCCGGCACCAGGATGAGCACGCCGCGGCCCTGGTCCATCACGCGGCGCGCGGCCTGCAGATAGACCTCCGTCTTGCCGGAGCCGGTGACTCCCTGCAGCAGCAGCGGCTTGGTGCTGCCGGCATCCACGGCTGCGTTCACGGCCTGCAGCGCGGCAGCCTGCTCGCTGTTGAGCTGCAGGGGGCGGGTGAGGGTGAATTCCTCCTTGCCTGCGGGGTCCCGGTGTACGGCCTCCTCCTCAATGCGCACAAAGCCCTGCTTCTCCAGCGCGCGGCAGGCGTTGAGTGCGGGCGTGCCGCCAAGGTCCGCCAAGGGCTCGCGCTTCTTTTCGCTGGCGTGCAGGTAGCGCAGTACAGAGGCCTGGCGCGGGGCGCGCGCGTTGATTTTGTTCAGCTTGTCGTCATCCGGCCAGTTGACGAGCACCACCACCTTGCGGGTCTTTTCCTCATGGTGCTCCTGGCGCACGGGCTCCGGCACAATGCAGCGAATCATCTGCTCCACGGGTACGGCGTAGTAGCGCGCGGCCCATTCTGCCACATCCATGAGCACGGGGGAGACGATGGGAGCGGTGTCCACCAGGCGGCTAAGCGGGCGCAGCTCGCCCTCCCAGCCGCCGTCTTCCACCACTTGCAGCACGGTGCCGGTGGTGTGCCGGTTGCGCAGGGGCAGCTCCACGCGGCTGCCGCGCACCACGCCCTCCATACCCTCCGGTATGGCGTAGTCCAGCACCATGTCGTTCAGGCCGTCCACCAGCACGCGCGCGGCGCGGCAGGGCGGTTGCGGCGTGCTGGCAAAGAGCTCCTGCATGGCAGGACGGTTTCTCGGGTGGAGGAGCCTATGAGGCTTTTATGCCTGCTGTTCCGCAGCTTCCTCCTTGGAGAGGATGTGCACCACCACCTTGACGCCCTGCTTGTCTCCCGCAGCCTTGGCGAGGGAGCGGATGGCGGAGGCGGTCATGCCGTTGCGGCCAATGACGCGGGCCACGTCCGCTTGCTCCAGGATGAGGCGGAAACGGATGAACTGGCCGTCCTCCGATGAAGCCACGCGCAGCTCCGCCCGGTCCGGGTTCTGGATGAGGGGGGAAACGACAGCGAGAAGGTATTTGCCGATGGATTCAGTGAGCGGTTGCATGATGGTGGATGTTTAGGGTTGAGAAAGGGATTGTTTCCAGAATTGGATGCGGCGCGCGGTGTTGGCGTGGTTGGGCGTGCCGGGGTTGGTGCGCAGGGCAAAGGCGCGGTCCAGGCTGAACACCTCCGCCGCGTCTGCGCCGAATTCCTCCGAGATGGCCTTGAACTGCTCCGGCGTCAGCTTGTTCAGCGGCGTGCCCGTTTCCACGGAAACCGCCACCGCCTTGCCCACCAGCTCGTGCGCCTTGCGGAAGGGTACGCCGCGCCGCACCAGGTAGTCTGCCAGGTCCGTGGCCAGCAGCAGGGGATCGCTTGCCGCCGCCGCGCAGCGGTCCGCGTTGATGCGCATGGCCGCTATCATCTCTGCATTGACGCGCAGGGCCAGCCCGATGGTCTCGAAGGAGTCGAACAGAGGTTCCTTGTCCTCCTGCAAATCGCGGTTGTAGGTGAGGGGGAGGCCTTTCACGGCCACCATCACGCTCACCAGGTTGCCGTACAGGCGCCCGCACTTGCCGCGCGTGAGCTCGCAAACATCCGGGTTCTTTTTCTGCGGCATCAGGCTGGAGCCGGTGGTGTGCGCGTCTGAAAGCGTGCAGAAGCCGAATTCCGAGCTGCTCCAGAGCACCAGGTCCTCGCTCAGGCGGGAGAGGTGCGTGCCGATGACGGCCAGGCTGTACAGGCAGTCCATGATATAATCGCGGTCGGCAATGGCATCCATGGAATTCTCGGTCACGGAGTGGAACCCGAGCTCCTCTGCCATGGCGGCGCGGTTCAGGTTGATGGTGGAGCCGGCAATGGCGCCGCTGCCCAGCGGGCACACGTTCAGGCGCTCGCGGCACTGGGAGAGCCGCTGGGCGTCCCGCGCCAGCATTTCCACATACGCCAGCAGGTGGTGCGCCACCGTTACGGGTTGCGCGTGCTGCAGGTGCGTGAAGCCCGGCAGGCGGACCTCCGCGTATTGCTCCGCCTTGTCCACCAGCGCGCGCTGCAGAGCGCAGATGAGGGGCAGGGTGGCATCCGCGCGGTCTCGGCAGTACAGGCGGGTATCGGTGGCCACTTGGTCGTTGCGGGAACGGGCGGTGTGGAGCTTGGCCCCGGGGGCGCCGATGCGGCGGGTGAGCTCCGCCTCAATGTTCATGTGAACGTCCTCCAGCTTGATATCCCAGGGAAAATTGCCGGATTCGATATCCGCCAGAATGCCCGTCAACCCGCCTTCGATGGCGTTGAATTCCTCCTGCGTGAGCAGGCCTGCCGCCACTTGGGCCCGAGCGTGCGCAATGGAGCCCGCTATATCATGCCGATACAGCTTCCAGTCATAGGAAACGGATTCCCCGTAGCGCAGAACCAGGTCTGCCGGCGCCTCTTTGAATCTACCGTGCCACATACGCGCATGAGATTACACCAATTTCACCCGCAGGGCAACCTATTTGCATGCCCGCGCGCAAATTCCGCGCGCGTGCTGTCACTTTTTCTCAAAGAGTTCCTTGATGCGGCCGATGAGTGCGAAGGCGTGGCTGACCATGCCGCGGGTTTCGTTGAGCAGGGTGAGGTAGAGGATGCTGTTGCGCAGGCCGCCCTCGTCCTCGCCGCCCAGCACCAGGTGGCGCTTGATGCAGTCTGCAAAGTCGTCTCCCAGCTTGTCGATGGTTTCCAGCATGGCCTCGATTCCCCCGTAGTTCCCCTCTTTGAGCATGTCCGTGAGGTTCGGGAAGAAGCGGCCAATCTTTTCCACCAGAGCCAGCAGGTCCTGCCCCTGAGCCTCGTTGAGCCCGGCGTGGTTGTTGTCGATATGCGTGTAGGCGGCCTTCACCAGCGCCAGCAGGCGCTCGCAGGCAGCCAGGGAGATGTGGTCGATGCGGTAGATGAGCTGGCCGCGCTCGGCGTATTCCTTGGGCAGTTGCGCCAGGGTGGGCTGCACCTCGTTCTCGTCGATGTTCACCAAATCCCGGTGGAGGGAGCGGGCCTTCTTGCGCAGGCGCTTGAGGGAATCGCGGTCCTCCTGCAGCAGGGCCTTCACCATGGCCTTGTAGATGCCCACCATGCGGCCCAGGTGGCCGGAGGCCTGCAAGCCGTACTCGTGGATGGAGGCATCGTTCTGCACATCGATGAGGGAGATTTCCGGCGAGTCGTCCGTGCTGAAGACGAATGATTTGACGAGCAGGGCGAGCGCGAGCACCATCATGCCGATGATGCCCCACAGGCCGCCGTACGCCATGGCAAGCGCAATGCCGAAAGCCATGGCCGTGGCGGCGAAGGCCGTGAGGAACCACCCGCCCACCACGGTGAGCACGCCGGTGATGCGGTACACCGCGCTGTCGCGTCCCCACGCGCGGTCTGCCAGGGAGGAACCCATGGCCACCATGAAGGTGACGTAGGTGGTGGAGAGGGGCCAGCCGAAGGAGGTGGCGATGGAGATGAGCACGGCGGCGATGGTGAGGTTCACGGATGCTCGCACCTGGTCGTACAGGGCGCCGGTTTCCTCCTCCGGTGAGAGCGGTGCGAAGCGGCTGCCCACGAAATCAGAGAGGCGCTTGGGGGAGATTTTTTCCACGAAGCGCACGGTGTTGATGGTGCCGCGCACGAGCATGCGGGCGGGCGGGCTGGAGCCGAAACGCTCCTTGCTGGTGTTGGCGGCGGAGAGCTTGAGCTCCGTCTGGGAAATCTTCTGGATGCGCTTGGAGAAGAACAGCACGCCCACCATGATGAATCCGGCCAGCACCAGGTAGATCATATCCGCCGGGCTGCCCGCGCCGTTGAGAGAGGACATCATGAACGTGTGGGGGTCATGCCCCATGCAATCGCGCACAGAGCTGAGCGCCGCCATGAACGGGCCGATGAAGTTCACCAAATCGTTGCCCGCAAAGGAGAGCGCCAGGGAGAAGGAGCCGCCCAGCACGGTGAGGCGCAGCGTGTTCACGCGGCACACGTATTGCAGGAACGCCGCCACCACCACCCAGACCAGGAACGCGCAGCACATGAAGGGCAGCACGTGGGCCTTCAGCATGGCGAAGGTGGGCGTGTCCGCCACCAGCGGGCTGTTGGCAAGCCCCTTGAAGATGGCAAAGTAGGTGATGCACGTGAACGCCGTGCCGCACCACAGCGGGCCTATCTTGCGGTACACCCGCGCGTAGCGGAAGGTGAGCACCAGGCGGGACACCCACATGACCGCCGAGCCCAGCACGAACGCGCATGCCACGGAGCCGAAGATGGCCAGTACAATCTGGAACGCCTTGTCCGCGCGGATATAGTTGGCGATACCGTGCACGCGGTCCGCCAGCGAGCTGTCGTACGCCGCCATGCCAAGCCCCGCGCCCAGAAGCGCAAACACCAGCACCACCGTGGTGGAGGTGGGAAGCCGCAGCACATAGAATATCTCCATCAAAACGATATTGGCTACCATCACCGCCAGATACAGCAGCATGATGTCGTGGAAGGTGAACAGGGAGGGGTCGAACATGTTGTTGCGCGCCACTCCCATCATGCCGCTGGAGAAGGAGGCTCCCAGTACCACACCCACAGAGGCGATGGTGACCACCACCCGCCTCTTGGCCGCCTGACAGCCCACCGCCGAGTTCAGGAAGTTGCAGGCATCGTTGCTTACGCCCACAATCAGGCCGGACACGGATAACACGGCGAGCATGCCGATTATCGCATAGTAAATGGCATCCATATAGATGCCGTTTTTCTAGCACAGAGTAAGGATTTTTTCAAGGATAAACACCGGGAGCCCTCATAGTTTATCAGTACTCAGACTTGTAGATGTTTTTGTAGTTGTACTTGTCCACAGGGTCCTTTTCCGTCTCGCTGCCGTCTGGCGGTTGGATATCGCCGGGCTTGAAGGAGAGCAGCACCTTGTTTTTGGTCTTGCCGATGGCTTTCATGCCCTGGCGGATATGTTGGTCAAGCTCGTTGCTGAAGGCCCAAAGCTGGGGAATGGCCTCCTTGTATTTCTGGATGGCTTCCTGCGAGTTCTTGACCACGATGAGGTCCAGATTCTTCAGCCCGGAGCCGTATTCCCCGCCGGAGTAGGTATCCGAGGGCTCCACCCCATATCTTTTGGCAATGCCGTACAGTTTCTTGCGCAGGGTGGTGATATTGTTGCGCGAGTACTTGATCTTGGCATCCACGGCGCGCTTGGCTTTCACCAGCTGGATGGTGTTTTTGAGAACCTTCTTCTTGGGGGTATTGTCTTTCTTGGCGTCTTTCTTCTCCTTGGGTGCGGTGTCCTGGTTCGCTTCCTCCGCATCGGCTGCGGGTGGCTCCGGGGCGGGGGTGTCATCTGCGGCGGGGTCTGCGGGGGCCGGCGTTTCAGGTGCGGGTTCCGCAGAGGGCTCCGTGGCTTCCTCTGCCGCCTCTTCCTCCTCCAGGTTGGCATCCCACTCTTCATCCATGAGCTTTTGGGCATCCGTGGTCTGGCGTGCAAAGTCCGCGCCGTAGAGTTTGGACATTTCCTCCGCGGTGAGTCCCAGGGCGGAAGCGGCGTAGCCAGAACCGGCGCAGCACATGACTGCGCTCACGGCAAGAATCAGGAGCTCTCGTGTTTTCATGCGTTCTGCATTATACTGATTGAAGGAAGGTGGCGCAAGATAAATCAACGCCCAGCCGGCGGAATCCGGATGGGCGCTGGAGTTGCCCGCGCGGCGGGCGGTGGCGGGGGGAGGTGTTCAGTCTCGCGCGGTGGCTGCAGCGGTGTTTCCCTGGTACGCGGGGGCCTTGAAGCGCTCAAAGACGGCGCGCGGGTTCTCCGGGGTCTGGCGCAGGGCGGCGTATATCTGGTCACGCATCTCCATGGCGGCCTGCAGGGCGGCCTCCTCTGTGCCGTACTGTCGGTCGGAGAAGTATTTGGTGAACTGGTTCCACTTGCGGCAGATGCTGAGCCTCCAGCCTTGGAAGGATGTTGTCTCGTACGTGTACCTGGTGATGTTGCGGTGGGTCATGGTATTTGGTTCCTTGTTTTTTTCTGTGCCCGCACAGAACGGGTATCCGCGCAGGGCGTATATAACATGCCACAGCCCGCATGCCGCGCGCAATCTAACAAAATAATTGTTAGTGCAGGCGCGCAAAAGGCCGCCCACCCTGCGGTGGACGGCCTTGAAAGGTTGGAAAGCCTGCGGGCTTTACTTCTCGCTCAGGGAGCCGATGCCGGGCAGCACCTTGCCCTCCAGCAGTTCCAGGGAGGCACCGCCGCCCGTGGAGCAGAAGGAAAGCTTGTCCGCCACCTTGAACTTCTTGGCTGCCGTCACGGAGTCGCCGCCGCCCACAATGGACACGCAGTCGCTCTCCGCCAGGCATTCGGCAATGGCCTTGGTGCCCTTGGAGAAGGAATCCAGCTCGAACACGCCCAGCGGGCCGTTCCAAAGCACGGTCTTGGCGGTCTTGAGCACCTCGCAGAACTCTTCGATGGCCTTGTCGCCGATGTCGATGCCCATGCCGCCTTCCGGCATGGAGGCACCCTCTGCCCAAAGGCCGGTGCACTGCGTCTCCGCACCCTCCTCGAACTTGTAGGCGTAGCGCGTGTCCGCCGGCAGGATGAACTTCACGCCGCGGGCCTTGGCATCCGCCAGAATCTGGTTGGCCAGGTCCAGCTTGTCCTCCTCAATCTTGGAGGCACCCATGTTCTTGCCCTGGGCGGCCAGGAAGGTGTTGGCCATGGCACCGCCGATGATGAAGGTCTGGCTCTTCTCCATGAGCTTGGAGAGCACCTGAATCTTGTCGGACACCTTGGCGCCGCCCATGATGACGACGAAGGGCTGTTCCGGGGTCTCCAGCTTGCCCTCCAGGTATTCCAGCTCATGCTCGATGAGGAAGCCCATGGCGGACTTCTGCGCGTAGTGGGTGACACCCTCCGTGGAGGCGTGGGCGCGGTGGGCGGAGCCGAACGCATCGTTCACATACAGCTTGGCGTTGCCCAGCAGGGCCTTGGCGAACTCGGGATCGTTCTTCTTCTCCTTCTTGTCGAAACGCACGTTGTCCAGCAGCAGCACATCACCGTCCTTCAGGGCGGCGCGGGCGGCCGCGGCGGCCTCGCCGATGGTCTCCGGCACAAAGGCCACGGGCTTGCCCAGGTGGCCCGCCAGGCATTCGGCGGCAGCCTTCAGGGAGAACGCCTCTTCGTACCCGGTTCCCTCCGGGCGGCCCAGGTGGGAGCAGAGCACCAGGCGGGCACCCTTCTCCAAAAGGTACTTGATGGTGGGAAGGGCGGCCACGATACGGGCATCATTGGTGATGGCACCGTCCTTCATGGGAACGTTGAAGTCCACGCGCATGAGGACTTCCTGACCGGCGACCTCCAGGTCGCGAACTGTGAGTTTAGCCATATTCTTATCTGGTTTTTGGGGTTATAAGGGGGCGGGAAGGGCGAGATGCACACCCGCGCGCCGCGAGTTTACCCCCAACTCTCCCGCATTTCAAGGCAAATCAATGCCGAGAGCCGCTTTCTCCCTAAAAAATGGCAAAATTACGCGTTTTTACGGGGAGAAAAGCGGGTGCCGGCGGAGGGGACGGTCAATTTTTCGGCGGGGTGAAGGGATTTTCCACCCCGGGCAGGGGCTTGATGTAGAGGTCCTGCTGCGGGAAGGGAATTTCGATTCCGTTTTCGTTGAAGGTCTTGTAGATGGCCTCTCGCACACGGGAGAGGACGGCCATCTTGGAGGTGACGGGCACCCATACCCAGATGGTGAGCACAACGGAGCTGTCCGCGAATTCGCTGAGGGTGACAGAGCTTGGGTGCTGCGGTGAGAGGCCGGGCAGGCGGCGCAGGGCCGTGAGGATGAGGCGGCGTGCGTATGCTACATCCGTGCCGTAGGTGACGCCGATTTCCACCTTGCAGTTTTCAAACTGGTGGTTGCGGGTGAGGTTGTTGAAGTTCTGGTTGAAGAGCTGCGCGTTCTGGAAGCAGATGACGGAGCCGGTGAGCGTTTCCAGCGTGGTGGTGCGGTAGCCGATGTTGGCCACCTTGCCGCGGATGCCGTCGCACTCCACCATGTCACCCGGGCGCATGCGCCCCAGCATGAGCGAGATGCCGCAGATCAGGTTCTCGATGGTGTCCTTCAAGCCGATGCCCACACCCACGGACATGCCGCCCATCACCACCAGCATGGAGTTGTAGTCCGCATCCAGCAGGTTGAGAGAGAAGATGATGAAGCTGGACCACAGCAGCAGCGCCGCCAGTGTCATGAATGTTTGGCTGCGCCCGGCATCCATCTTGTCCCCGTATATCATCACAATGGTTTGGCGCGCCACCTGGATGACGCAGTTGAGAGCGATGCCCAGGGAGAAGATGAGGATGATGGAATCACCGGAAACGGTGCGGATAAAGCCCTCCAGATGGTGGGGCACACCCATCCAGGAGCGCAGGAAGTGCGCCAGGTCGAAGCATTCGGAGGACCAGCGCAGGCCGTACCAGATGAGCAGGAGGAAGATGAGGGGCTGCACCATGTTGGAGACGATGAGGCGCAGCCACACGTTGATGTAGTGGTGGTAGTTCTTGAAATGGCGGGTGGCGGCTATGCGGCGGCATGCCAGCTTGGTGGCCTTGGAGATGGCGGACATCAGCATGATGTTGGCTATCATCATGTACCAGGACAGCTCAAAGAGGATGTAGATGTAGTAGTAGCCCGCGTAGCACACGAACACGCCCGCCGCCATGATGAAGATGCTCAGCACCGCAAACACGCGCGCGGAGATGCGCAGGTTGTCGATGCGGTTCAGGAAGCGCAGGAGCATCCAGATGGCGCAGGCCGCAAAGATGACGCTGGAGGTCATGGCCACGATGAAGCTCGAGCACATCATCACGCAGTACAAGATGCACAGCAGGTTGAGCACGAACAGCGGCTCGAACAAGCGGATGCCGCTCAGCACGCGCCGGGAATTCAGGCACACTGTCATGGAGCCGAACAGCAATGCGGAGATGAGCATGAATTCCCCCATGTCCGCCAGGTGGCTGCTCAGGTAGGCCGGCTGCACAAAGGCCCCGTATACCAAGAGGCCGATGCCCATCACCACGCATGCCAACGGCAGCATGGCGGCGTGCAGGCGCTTGTGGCTGATGTGGCGCAGGCGCTGCCGGCGGCAGTACAGCCACGCACACCGGCACAGCAGCAGGGATACCGCCAGCAGAACCAGGAAGAAGACGCCCGCGTGCCGCAGGGCGGAGGCAAAGGAGGTGTCGTAGGGGTCCACGTAGTTGTTGTAAAGCGCCTTGCCGAGATAAATCCAGGTGGTGATGTAGTCGCCCGCGTTGTCCATCTTGCGGTAGGGATGGGAGGGGTCCCAGAGGCTCATGGCGATGCGCGCAGCCAGGCGGCCCTCCACCTTCTGTTCCTCCTCCACGGAGAATTTGCCCGTCACATCCACATCGGTTCCGTAGGCCTTGGCCTCCTCCACGGCCTTTTCCAGGAAGGCGGCATGGCGGTCGTCCGTGGCTTCTACTTGCGCCCCCATTTGCTGCGCCTTCTCTATGGTGGAGGCCTCCTCCTTGCCGTCCGCCTTCTTGGTGGATTTGGCGGAGCTTGCCTTCTCCTTTTCCTTCTTTTTGTCTTCCGCCTGCTTTTTCTCTCCGAAGTCGACAACCTTCTTCAGGTCGATAGGCGTGTGGTCGGAGGAGAAGTAGGCGTAGCGCTCCACTTGGGAGCCGTTGGCGTAGAGGTCCAGCTTGCGGATTTTCTCCGTGATGTCGTTGAAGCGCTTTTCTGCGCCCAGCATGCCCTGGTGTAGGGTCTTGTAGGTTTTCTCCAGGGCGGAGCAGTCTCGCAGGGCGTTCTTGAGCTGCTCTTTCTCCGCAGCGGAGAGCTTGGCTGTGTTGATTTCCCGCATGGTTTGTGCCAGGAATCCGTAGCGCTGAATGGCCATCTCCATGCGCAGGCGCGTGCGCACCAGGGGGAAGTTGCCGCTGGTGCAGCGCTGGCGCAGCTCCGCTATCTCGCGGCAGTAGTGGGAGAGGTAGAAAAAGTTGTTGTAGTCCTGGTAGTAGACGGCAATGCGCAGCTCCTCGTACTTCTTCTCCAGGTCATCCAGCGTTTTTTCCGCCATGGTGCGCTGGGCGTTGAGCAGCAGCTGCAGCTTGTCGTTGCGTTGGCTTTCCCGCGCCATCGCGCGCTGGATCGTCTCCAGTGTCAAATCGGAGGTGTAGTCGATTTCGTCCTCCTCGCCCCGGACGGTGGTGAACAAACATGCAAAGACCAACAGAAGGCTTGTCAACAAATGGAATAGGCTTTTGCTCATAACGACGCTCCGCCCTGCTTATAGCGGGAAACCTCCCTTTTGTCAAGGTCGTTGCAGAATCCCCCCGGGGGGGCTCCATGCGCTTCCCCCAAAAAGAATCCGCGCCGCGCAGAGCGATGGGCTCATGCGCGGCGCAGACCAACTTACTACCTATGAAACTCGGCCTTCCTGTCAAGCGGGCTGCAAATGCTCTCTCCTTCATTCGCAACCGGAAGAACCGATGCAGGGTAGACTCCACCCACTGCCTAAGTGTTCAATTTTTTCGCGGCGCCTTCTGGTAGAGGATGATAACCGCTCCGTCCGGCGTGTTGTTCTATGTTGATAATGGGTGTTTTGTGAAACGATGACAAAAAATGCAAAAAAATCAACATTTGGGGCTTCTTGTGGCTTAATAGGGGAGGAAGCGACAAAGTTGCTGTTCCTTGCGCCGTGTCGAATCCCACTGGGCACCCGAAACAAAAAGACCCGCCGTTTGGCGGGTCTTTTTGTAAGGGTCGTCAATGGGAGTCGAAAACCTCCACGTTCTATAAACCATTTAATACTAAACCTTTATAAAAACAATCTTGCAAATAAAAACCTAAGGGGACTTCTATTTAGTCCCCTTTTTCCGGGAAGCTGTCCGACATGGGAAGCCTACACTGTGGACTGGGTGTCATATTTTGTCCCGTACTTCTGAAAATGGCAAAAACAAGCCATTTTCACCCCCGTTCGGCGACATTT
>JAZLHB010000053.1:0-6291 GCA_045616565.1 Akkermansia sp.
CCGGCAGCCCCACGTGGATTTACGATGAGGCCACCCAATCATACCTGTACGCCGGTGCCATGCAGTCCGGCGAGGGTGAGTACTTCTCCCAGGCCCGCTATGCGGGCCAGTGGACAGAGGCGGTGATGAAGTATTTCAACCGGAATGTGGAGATGCCGGGTACCGGCACTATCCACATCGGCGTGGCAGATGTACAAGACCCCGGGCACTATGATGCCACAAACAATGTGCAATCACGCCCCTATCAGGGCAAGGTGACAGATTCTAGCGGCAATCTGCTGCAGACCTATCTTGGCTTGCAGACAGGAAACCACACTTGGAAAGACCTGAATGATGTTCAGAACAATGACAACTGGTACGCGTACGGCAATCAGTACCTGAATACCGGAGCCGGGCTGACGTATGCCGACCTGTTTGAGACGCAGGACCTCGTTTTCAAGGGAGACGGGGGAAAGGCCTACCGTATCGAGCTGGACGGAGATGTGGACCTGGGGCTCGGCTACATGCGTTTCACGAATGAAGACAGGGCCGCCGGGCAGGCAGCCTACAACCTTTCCAACAAGGATGGCATCAATGCCCGCCTGGACACCGCCGGGTTTATCGTGGATGCCGGGGTGGACGTGTACCTGAACCTGCACGGCACTTCCGGCCATGCCCGCGAGTGGCGCAAGATAGGAGACGGCAACCTGCACATCACCGGCAATGGAGACAACTCCGATATCCTGCTCAACCTGGGCGGCAGCGGCACCACCTATCTGGAGCGCGAAGGCGGTTACGCCGCCTACAACGTGCTGGCCAACAACGGCACTACCGTTGTCATCAGCGACATTGGCCAAATCAAGCGTGATTTCACCTTCGGCTATGGTGGCGCACTGCTGGACATGAACGGCCAGGACATGACTTGGAACAACAGCCAAGGCACTGAGGCCGCTGGGTTCACCATCCATGCGCTCACGGATGAAGCGGTCATTTCAAACTCCCTGAAGGGAACGGTGAGCACGCTCACATGGACCCAGGGTGGAGAGCAGGAGTATCTGGGCTCTTTCACAGATACAAAGGAGGGCGGCGTGCTCCAGTTCGTGTACAATGCGCAGGAGGAAAACTCCAGGCTGGTGCTGCACAGCATCTACACGTGCCTGGGCAATGCCGAGCCTGTGGATGGCCAGAAGAGCGGTATTTTTGTGAAAGGCGGCACCCTTGCCATGCAGGGTACCAACACCCAGCATGCACCGGGCTCACTGGGCGCGAACTACTCCAATGCCCGCTATTTCAGTGCGGACGATTGGCACTATGCAGACAGTGCAACAAGCGTGACGGTGGATGGCGGTACCTTTGAGCTGGGCCACCACGCCCGGTTGACTGGAGATGTCACCGTGAATGAGGGCGGCACCTTCCTCATGCGAGAGGGTGTCACCCACCGCCACGAGTACGTGGAGGGTGGCTACGAGCTGATGGATACCAACGAGATAGCCGCCTATTTCGGCCTAAAGGGAAATGTCCATTTGAATGAAGGCGGCACAATGGTCGTAGAGTTCAACGACAATGCCGACTCCGCGCTCGTGTACAATCACAATATCGATGGTACGGGGCACTTGGTGGTGGATTCCGGCATCATCGGCGGTTTGGTGGTGCTGGGCGGAAACAATTCCTCGTTCTCGGGAAGCAAGACCCTGCAGCGCGGCGGCATGCATGTGACGGACCTGCAGGCCCTCGGCAACACAGAGACGGAGAATTCCAAGTGGCGTATCACCAATTCCGGCTATCTGGTTCTGGATGCGCCCTTTGACGACCTGAGCCATGAGGCTGTGCTGCAATATGTCCATTCAGATTCCGATGGTATCCTTGCCCTGACGCAGGACACAACGGAGGCGTTTGACCTCTCCAACCACCGTAAGCTGATTATCGGTGCCAACCAGGGAGAGGTTGTCTACTATGGCAGCAAAGACGAGGAGCTTGCAGCCCAAGCGGATGAGCATGGTGAAATGTACTGGCGGCTTGGCGGCGGCGGCGGTGAGCTGGTTGTCAATTTCCAGCTCAATGACCAAAAAGGCCAACGCACCAACCTGGTGCTGGGCGCGGATTATGCCAAGGGTGTGGTGTACCTGGCCAATCAAAACAATTTCAGCGGCACCATCACCTTTAAGGGCGGTGTCACCCTGCGCTATGACTCCGATGACGCCCTCGGTAACGCATCCTTCTCCATCAATTATACCAACCGCGTCATGGTTCCCGGCGGCTTGGACAAGGTGCTGCAGGATTCCGCCGGCGTGCTTCTGGTAGATCAAATTGCCAACAACAGCCTGGACCTCACCAATCATCCGGATTTGGCCATCGGTAGCCAGGGTAACGTGAGCTACCAAGGAGAGATTACCGTGGCTGCAAATGCTGATTACCACTTTGGCGGAGCCACCGGTGTTCTCTCGGTAGAGAAGGGCTTGAGAGCCTTTGGCCGCAACAATCTGGATGTGGACGGGCAGACCTTCTCTGGCGGTGAGATTTTGCTGAACGCGGCGGCGGCTATCACTGGTGATGTGACTGTGCGCGGCCGCAACCAGGACAAGGCCACCCAGATACTGCCCCAAACCGGCAGCATCGTGCTGGGACTGGGCGCAGCCAATGCCATTGCCAAGGCTGAGTCTGTGAAACTCTGCGAGGGAGGCTGCCTTGACTTGCACGGGACAATCCAGACGGTGAAAGATCTTACCATTGAGGCCGGTGGCGGTGTGATTGACACGTCGGACTCAAGAAATAGTATTCTGCTGGTCAACATGTCAAAGGACTTGACATGGTCCGGCTCCGTAGATGCTGGTGCTGTGTTTGTTTCCGGAGAACACATGTTGACACTGGCAGGCTCAGCCTACTATGACAAGATGTATCTGGCGAGTGGAACAACCATCAAGCTTGGCTCAGACAATGCCTTGAGCGCGTTCGGTACCACATACGTTCAAAAGGGTTCTGTGTTGGATGCAAATCAAAAGAACACATGGGGCAATGTCCGGGTGGGCGGAACATTGAATGCAAACCAAGCCGGATTCTCCGGCGTGGTCACGCTGGATGGCGGCACGGTGAATCTGAAGCAAGGCTCCCTTGCTGCCGAATCGTCATTGATTTCCTACGGAGGCCGCGTTTTAGGCAAGAATGCCCAGATCAACGGCATGGCATCCTTCCTGTCCGGAACAACCACTTTCAGTTTGGATGATTCGTATGCCGTTGCGGACAATGACTATGCGCGCATCGCCGGTACGGTGGATATTGCGAAAGATGCATACCTTGTGCTGGAATACGGCGGTCTCATTCCCGGAGTGGATATGATGAGCTGGAAATACTCCATTTCATCTGCGGATTTCAATGTGGCGGAAAGCTGGGTGGATGAAGAGGGTGTGGAGCACAAGGAGGAAAAGGGCACCTTGCTCATCAAGGCCATGAGCCTCTATCTTGATGGGGTAAACCAGAACTTTGGCGGCACGGTGGAGGTTACGGGCGACCATAAGGTCATTCTGTACGGCGAGAAAGGGACAAAGGCGTTCGACAGGTTCCTGAACGCCGGTGAAACCCAGCTGCTTCGCCGCCATGATGCGGATGCCAACTGGCTGTTCCACCAGGTTGACGGTTCCGGAACAATCATGGCCGACACGAAAACCTGGGTTAAAATAGACGGAGAGGGCAGCTTTAACGGCACCTTCACCAAGAATGCCGGAACCTTGGAGCTGGCGCACACCAACGCCCTGGCCCAGGCTCAGGTGAACCTGAACAACGGTGCTATGCTGGCCGTTAGTGCGGAGACTGCCAAGGTGACGGCTCTGAACGGCAGCGGCAAGCTGCTCTCCGGTGCCGCCGGGGATAGCGAATCCACGCGCAACACCACGCTGGAAATTACAGGGGATGGCGGCACCTTCTCCGGCAGCGTGCAGGGTGATGCCCGGTACGGCTTGAGCCTGCGGAAGACCGGTACAGGTACGCAGACCTTCTCCGGAGCGGAAATCAAGCTGCAGAACATAGATGTGCAGAGCGGCACGCTCGCGTTCTCCAACGCAGAGCAGGCCCCGGTTGTGTATGGTGATGTGAGCATTGCCCAAGGCGCAACGCTGGATTATGGAGAGAAGGCCCTCTCCTTGGCATTCGGCCAGGAGCTGAGCATTGTCTCCGGAGGAAGTGGGGCAGCCACCTTCCAGGGCAACCTGCAATTCTCCGGCGGCAAGATGCTGTTTGACAGCGGTATCTTGTCTGCTGATACCGCAGCGCTGAACCTTACCGGCACGGCAGGATTCAGTGAGGGCACGAATGCCTTGATGGTGAACTTTTCCAACGACGGGCTCTTGGAGAATAAAACCTACCTGTTGAGCTCCGGCAACTGGGAAGCCTTGTCCGGCAAAGTCGCCTCGAATTCTCTCATCTACCACACCGCCACGTTCTCCGCAACGGCAGAGGGCTTGTCTGTGGTTATTGGTGAGCGCGACGATATTCAGATTTGGCTTGGTACAAGCACCAAGAACAGCTGGACGTCTCAGGATTTTGGCAGTGAGGGCAACAGGCTGCAAGCCGAGAGTACAGCGATATTCAATGATGATGCAGAGAACTCCAATGTTTCCATCACCGAAAGTGCCCAAGTCAAGGAGATGGTGTTCGATAACAAAGAGAATGCATACAGACTTGTTGCAGGAACCGGCACTACTGTGCAGGCGGACAGCCTGCGCCAGCTGGGGACGGGAAGCACAGAGCTGCTCTTGGGCAACTTCCAGATTGGTGAGGCCGCTGTTGAGGCCGGTTCCCTGAGCCTGGGCCGGGGCGCATCTGTCGGTTCGGTGAGCGTTGAGGAAGGTGCCACCGTGGTGCTGAAGGACACGGATGCCGTGACCGGCACCGTTTCCGGAGCCGGTACTGTGCGCGTGGATTGGGGCGCGGATAAAAGTGGGCAGGCTCTCATTGGCAGCATAGGCAATCTTTCCGTGGAGAGCGGAACGGTGCAGTTGGATTCCTCTGCCAGAGTGACGCGCAGCCTCGCCATTGCTGAAAACGCGGCCGTGAGCATGGAGAATGCCCCTGCCTGGGGAGACGGCGTTGCCCTGGAGGTGGACGGAACGCTAACTCTCACCGGCACACAGGGCAACGTGGATCTCACTGCGGCCTCCGGTAATGGTACGGTGCTGCTCGCCACTACAAACGATTACAACAACAAGGTGCAGGTGGGGCAGGGCAACTCTTTCACCGGCACCACCAACCTCACAGGCGGTTACCTGAACCTCAACCAGAGCTCCTTCGGCAAGACCCTGCAGGTGGACAACAACGTGCAAATGCTCATGCATACCCAGGTGAACCTCGCCACGGACGTGGTCATCAACAAGGATGCCGCGCTGCACATCTTCCAGGACAGCAGCGGCGGTGTCGCCCAGTTGAACATCAACGGAACGCTCACCGGCGAGGGGACATACGATCGCCGCGGCGTGGCCCCGCTGGAAGTGAACGGCGAGGTGGACCTGTACAAGTTTGTGCAGGAAAATGATGCGGACCGCAATCCGGTCACCAACTTCAACAATGCGGTAGACTTGGACGAGTTGGTGGCCAAGAGCGGCACCATCCGTTTCAACAAGGAAGTTTCCATCGGCAATGCCGTGGTGGATGGCTCCAGCGTGGTCATAGGAGATTCCGCCAAGGTTTCCGGCACCATGCAGTTGAAGAACGGCAGCACCGTGGTGAACATGAGCTGCGTGGAAGGAGCAGCGGCTGCAGAAATCAAGGGTGCCCTGACGGCGGGCAAGAAGGATTCCGCCGTAATCCTCTCCGGCAATGGTGCCACGCGTCTGGAAAATGCCGATATCCGGTTGCAGGTGGCGGGAAGCCAGCTGAAGATGAACGACCTGGTGCTCGGTACCATGAGCATGCTGGAGGCGGCTTCCTCCGCCACCGTGTCGGTCAACAATCTGGTGATTGAGGGCCGGAAAGGCGTCAACATGCAGGCTGGAGAAGCCGTCACCATTGATGCGGAGCGCGTCTTGCGCCGCATGGGGGATCCCGACCAGGCCATGGTGGTGGAGGATGAATCCTTCGCCTGCACCTTTAAGATAGGCAACGTGCAGGGAGTGGAACTGACGGGCGATTGCCTGACCCTCGACATTTCTTCCATGTACCCGGAGCTCAAGGTGCTCAGCGAGCAATACACCTGGCTGGGCATTTCCCTGGGCAACGGAGACCGCGTTTCCATGCTCGATTCGGACATGGTGGTGAACCTGAAGCTGGCGGACGAGCTCATCTGCCCGGCCTACTACCTGAGCAACGTGGGCAGCGGCGGCACAA
>JAZLHB010000054.1:0-1098 GCA_045616565.1 Akkermansia sp.
AGAGACACTGCACAAACACATCAAACAGGTGCTGCCCCCGCCTGCGGAAATCAGCGACCCGCTGCCAGCCCCGCTGCCCAAAGCCTACGGGCAGTTCCGCTACCAATGCACCCTTAAAGCCCCTAATGCCCGCCTGCTGGCAGACATCTGCGCCCGTGAGATTACCGCCATGAACGCGGGGGAGGAGATTACCGTCTCGCTCGATATTGATGCCTACAGCTTTATGTGAACAGGGCTTTACTGCTGCTGTTCGCGGAGTTTGCGCAGGTATTCCAGGCGCTCGGTGATACGCAGCTCCATGCCGTTGGTGGTGGGGTGGTAGTACACGCGCCCCTCGGGCAGGTAGGCCTGCGGCACAAAGTGGTCTTCCCCGTAATCGTGGGCGTATTTGTAGGTGGTATCCTCCTCCGAAACGCCGCGCAGACGCGCCAGTTTTTTGCGCGTGGGGGTGGCAAGGTGGTCAGGCACGGCAAGCGTCTTGCCTTCCCGCACATCGGCCAAAGCGGCATCCAGCGCCTTGTAGGCGGAATTGCTCTTGGGCGCGGTGGCAATGTACACTGTGGCATGAGCCAGCGGAATGCGGGCTTCGGGCATGCCCACCATCTCCGCCGCGCGGGCGGCATCCATGGCCACGCGCAGGGCGTTCGAATCGGCAAGGCCCACATCCTCGCTCGCGCAGATGACGAGGCGGCGGGCGATGAAGCGAATATCCTCCCCCGCGTTCAGCATGGTAGCCAGCCAGTACACCGCGGCATCAGGGTCGCTGCCGCGCATGGACTTGATGAAGGCGGAGATGGTATCGTAATGCCCATCCCCCATGCGGTCGTACTTCACGGCCTTTTTCTGAATGGATTCCTCTGCCACGGGCAGGGTGACGTGTATCACACCGTCCTGCCCCGCAGGGGTGGAGAGCACCGCCACCTCCAACGCGGTGAGCGCCTTGCGGGCATCACCGTCCGCCTTGATGGCCAGATGGGCAAGTGCATCTTCATCCAACCGCAGCTTCATGGCCCCCAGCCCGCGCTTCTCATCCGCAGCGGCGCGGCGCAGCAGGGCAATAACGGCATCATCCGGCACGGGCTCCAGCGGGAAAATCTG
>JAZLHB010000055.1:0-8875 GCA_045616565.1 Akkermansia sp.
CAACAAGGTGCGCAAGGCCCTGGAGCAGGGATTCGCCCTCATTGAGGCAGTGGATTCGCTCACCCTGGCGGAGTGCATCTCCCGCATAGCCGGGGAGCTTGGCACCACCGCCCGCATTCTGCTGGAGGTGAACGTGGATGCGGAGGAGAGCAAGCACGGTTTCACCCCGCAGGGCATGGTGGAGGATTGGGCCGCGCTCACCGCCCTGCCCCACCTGGATATCCGCGGGCTCATGTGCATCCCCGCGCCCACGGGGGACCCGGAGGGCGCGCGTCCGGCCTTTGCCGCACTGCGCGCGCTTGCGGAGCGGCTGCGGGCGCAAGGCCCCCTGCCCCTGCCGGAGCTTTCCATGGGCATGAGCCATGATTTCCCCGTGGCCGTGGAGGAAGGCGCCACCATCGTGCGCGTGGGCTCCGCCATCTTCGGCAAGCGCACCTACCCCAACCACTAACCCCCTTTTCCCCCATGCCTGAATCTCCCGCCATCTTGTGCGTCGACAACCTGGTGCGCCACTTCGGCGCCGTCAGGGCGGTGGACGGCGCATCCTTCAACCTCATGCCCGGTCAGTCCGCCGGGCTTATCGGTGCCAACGGCGCCGGCAAAACCACCATCATGCGCATGATTACCACGCTGGACACCCCGGACAGCGGCAGCATCTCCTACAAGGGCACGGATGTGGTGGCGGAACCCGTGAAGGTGCGCCGCGAGCTCGGCTGGATGCCGGATTCCTTTGCACCCCCGCCCCACACCACCGTGCACGAGTTCATGGACTTTTACGCCCGCGCGTACGGCCTGACCGGGGACACGCGCGTGAGCGAGGTGCGCCGCGTGATGGAGTTCTGCGGCATCGCGCATTTGGCCTGGCGCTATGTGAACGCGCTTTCCAAGGGGCAGACCCAGAAGGTTCTGCTGGCCCGCATGCTCATCGGCGACCCGCAGCTGCTGGTGATGGACGAGCCCGCCGCCGGGCTGGACCCGCAGGCGCGCCTGGAGCTCAAGCATCTGGTGGCAGACCTGCGCCGCCAGGGAAAGACGCTGCTCATCAGCTCCCACATCCTCACGGAACTGGCGGAGATGTGCGATTTCATGATTTTCATGGACAGCGGCAAGGTTATCTCCCAGGGCACCCAGAACGATCTGGCGCGGCAGGAAAACGGCGTGCGCGTGCAGATGAACGCGGCTTCAGATGCCGCCGCCCTGGCTGCGGATTTACGGGAAAGCCCGCTGTGGCAGGATGTGGCGGAGCTGCCGGGCGGCATTGTGGTGGCGCGTTTCACCGCAGAGGGAGAGGAGGCGCTGCCCCTGGAGCTGCGCCGTCTCAGCGCCACCCACCTAATCACCGATTTCCACCGCCTGGAACAAAAACTGGAGGAAACCTTTGTCAACGTTCTCAGGCAGCACCACTTTGTCAACGTTCTCAGGCAGCACCATGAATAAGCACTTTTCAGACTACATACCCGCCGTCATTGTGAAAGACTGGCGCCAGGCCGCCCGCACGCTGCCGCACGTCACCGTCCTGCTGCTGGCGCTGCTCGGCGCATGGATGGTGCAAATGCTCAACATGGACACCGCAGCCACCGACACGGGGTTCATCTTCGGCATTCTGGGCTTTGTACTGCTGGGCTGGATTCCCTTCCGCGCATATTCCGCCGTGCGGGCGGACACCATGGTGAAAAGCACGAACTTCCTGATGCTCACGCCGCTGAGCGCCCGCAACCTGGTGTATTACCTGTGGACATCTGCCGTGCTGCAGGCGGTGCTGTTCTGCCTGCTGTGCGCCCCGCTGATTTGGTGGCGGCAGGCGCACGGCTTGGGGGAGAACGACTGGCGCATCCTGGGTTCCCTGCTGGGCATAGGCGCGGTGGGCACGGCGGTGTTTATGCTGGCCGCGCGGCTGCATGTGATTTTACGCATCGGCTTCCTGGTGGCATGTGCGGTGCAGCTGATAGCATTCCTGGTGGGGCTGCTGCCCTCCCTGCTGGCAAACAAGCTGAATGATTCAACCATCTCCGCACCGCAATGGTGCTTCATAGCGGCGCTGGCCGCCGCCGTGGTATGCATTTGCCTGGAAATCACGCGGCGCTATTACGCACCTGCCTCCCTCAACGCCTCTTGGCCTGTGCGCCTGCTGACGCTGGTTCCGGTGGGATCTTCCGCCCTGCTCTGCATGCAGGGGGAACCCGCCATCACGCTCTGGGGGCAGCAAGTCAACCTGGTGAGCGCCGCGCTCGGCCTCTCCACCTTTGCCGCCATTCTAGAGGCCATTCTGCCGGCCGAACGCATGCCCGTGCACGACAAGCTGGCCGTGCCGGGAATCCCGCGCATCCTTCAGGCGCCGGGCTTGGCGGGGGCCTCGCTCTGGTTCGCCATCATCAGCCTGCTCTGCCTGCCGGTGGCCGTTTGGGCACGCAATATCCTGCAGAGCGGCAACCAGTGGGCGGAGAGCGCCTTGGCGGCAGAAACGTGCAGCACGTTGATGCTCATGCACGCCACGCTGTTCTCGCTCATGTTGATGGGGCTGTTCTGCAAGGCGCTGTCGGACATGCGGCCGGTGGTGTTTGCCGGGGTGCAGCTGGTGCTTTCGCTCATCATCGGCCTCTGCTGCATGCATACCCTGCACTTCCTGCCGGAAGGGGCGCCGTACCCGCTGTGGAGCAGTTTCCTGCCTGCAGATTTTGATTCTGCGCGCGGCTATTACCCGGCCTATATCATCTGCCGCGCGGCATGCTGCGCCGCCCTCTTGGGCGCGCTCCTGTACATAGGACGCGGAAAACCTGCGCGGTGACGCCGCGCGCGCCTAGTTGATGGCCCGGTAGAGCAGCCAGAGCAGAAGCAGTACCAGCAGCACCGGCCACAGCACGCTCACCAAACCCGCCAGCAGCATCACGAACACAACGCCCACGGCGATAAGCATCAGCAGGCGCCCTATGCCCAGGTTGCGTGTGAGCACGCGCCACAGGCCGGGGTTGCGCTCCTCCTCCTCTTCCTCTTTCAGGTTCACGCTGGAGAGAGGCCGCCAGGTCTCGGAATCCGCGCGGCGCACCCAGGTGGCGGGGCTGATAGCCCCCTGGTCGCGCAGCCGCACCAGGTCGTTCCCGGAAACGGGACCGACCTTCTCCTTACCGGTGTCGTAGTAGAATTGGCGCGCCATGACAGGATAGGGTAGTTGGGTTCAGGTGTTTGCTCAGGCGTGGATGGCACGCCCCTCCGATGCGAGGATAGCCTCGTGAATGGCCTCCGCCAGCGTGGGGTGGGCGTATATCATGGAATTCATCGCCGCGGCATCCATGTTGTTGGCCAGGGCGAGCTGCGGTGCGGTGAGCAGCTCCGTGGCGTGGTTGCCCACCAGGTGCGCGCCCAGCAGGCGGTGCTCATCCTTGCTGAAGAGCAGCTTCACGAAGCCCTCCGTGGCACCGCCGGCCACGGCACGGCCAATGGCCTGGAAGGGGAACTTGCCCACGGTGTACTCCACGCCTTCCTCCTTGAGCTGGCGCTCGCGCTTGCCCACGCTGCCCACCTGCGGGTGGCAGTAGATGCAGCCGGGCACGTTCTGCGGCTTCTGCGGGGCGTGCCCCTCCACAAACATGCCCTCCACGGCCTGCTCCGCTTCAAAGCTGGCGGTGTGGGCCAGCATGATGCCGCCAATGCAATCACCCACGGCGTACACGCCGGGAAGGTTGGTCCGGTAGCGGTCGTCCACCGCCACAAAGCCGCGCTCGGTGAGCTGCAGGCCCTCCGCCCGGGGCACCACGGGCACCACGCCAATGGCCACCAGGCAGACATCCGCGGTCACTTCCTCCACCTTGCCGTTCTTGGTGGTGATGGTGGCGGTCACGCTGTCGCCATGGTCATCGAGCTTCTCCACCTTGGCCCCGGCCATGCAGGTGATGCCCTGCTTCTTGAAGGAGCGCTCCACCACCTGGCTCACGTCGTCGTCCTCCGTGGGCAGGATGTGCGGCAGGGCCTCCACCAGGGTGATTTTTGTGCCAAAGCTGTGGTACACATAGGAAAGCTCCGTGCCGATGGCGCCGGAACCGATGACAATCATGCTCTTCGGGCGCTTCTCCAGCACCAGGGCGTCCTTGCTGCCGATGATGGTCTTGCCGTTGAAGGGGAACACGGGCACCTCGCGCGAGCGGGCTCCGGTGGCAATCAAGATGTTGGCACCCTCCAGCACGCACTCCGTGCCGTCGGCGGCCTTCACCGCCACCTTGCCGGGAGCGGGGATGCTGGCCTCGCCGGTGACGAGGTCGATCTTGTTTTTCTTGAAGAGGAAGGCGATGCCGTTGGCGAGGCGGTCGCTGATATCGCGGGAGCGCTTGATAACCTTGCTCCAGTCGAAGGAAAGGCCTTCTATGGTCATGCCGAATTCCTCCGCCTTGGTGACGGTGGCCTTGTAGACCTCAGCATTGCGCAGCAGGGCCTTGGTGGGTATGCAGCCCCAGTTCAGGCAGGTGCCGCCTGTGCGCTCCTTTTCCACGCACACCACGCGCTTGCCCAGCTGCGCCGCACGAATGGCCCCCACGTATCCGGCGGGGCCGCCGCCAATCACAATCAAATCATAGCTCATGGCTTCATTTTACCATCTTCCCCCTGCCCTGCAAGCGTGAAGTGCGTTCACAAAGACCGCAGCAGCGGCAGCAGCTCCGTGATGTCCGCAAGGCGGAAATCCGGCTTGAGCGCCAGGCACTCGCGCTCCACCTCTGCCGCAGCGGAAGCCCAGGCGGCGTTGACGATGCGTACGCCCACGCCGTGCGCCTGCGTGATATCGCTGGGGGCATCCCCCACATACACCAGCTCATGCGGCTGCAGGTTCCATAGCTCCATCACCTCCAGCAGGCGCTCGCCCTTGGAATTGTGCGTGGGTTTGCCGAACCCCGCCCACTCGTAAAGCCCCTCCATCCCGAAATGGCGCAGCGTGGGCACGGCGGTGTGGGCCTCCTTGCCGCTGATAACGCCCACACGCAGGCCCGCCTCCTTCACACCGCGCAGCACCTCCACCGCGCCGGGAAACGGAGCCGGGGCCATGGCGGGATGCAGGCGCTCGTATATCTCCACCAACAGGTCCACCGGCATGGCGGGGTCCTCCGGGTCCAGGCCCAGCAGGCCGCCCAGCACACCGCGGTCGCTCAGGCCGTAGAGCCGCTCCACTTCTTCTGCGGTGGGGCGGCGGCCCGTCACCGCCTCCGTGGTTTGGCGGAACGTCTCGGTACACAGCGGCAGGGTATCCCCCAGCGTGCCGTCTACATCAAACATGACTGCTTTCAGCATGGCTCCATCATACCACACAAGCCCACAGGTGTCCCAAAGAATTTTGCGACACCTGTATTCAAATGCATGGCCGGCCCGGGGAACGCCCGGACCGGCCATGGATTTTTTGCTCGCCCGGCGGCGCGCCGGTTTTGTCAATTCTCAATGGGCTTCAATCCACTTGAGCATTTCTGCGGAAACGCGGGGCTTGCCGCCGGGCGTTTCCTTGGCCCATTGCTTGAGGTCGGGCTGCCCCTTGGCCTTTTGGGAGACCTTGGCGCCGTTCTTCACCAGGGCATCCGCCACCTGCTGCAGCTTGTCCTGCTTTCCGGCGTTCTCCGGGGCTGCGGAGCGCTCCGCCAGGGTGTACAGGACGGGGCGTCCGGCGGAGTCCTCCACGTCCCCCTTGGCACCGTTCTGGAGCAGCATGAGCGCGTGGTCGAACAGGTCCGCGTTGATGCACTTGGCCAGCACGGAAACCTGGCCGCCGGGAATCTTGCAGACCGCGTTGGCATCCGCACCGTGCTTCAGGAAGCTCTCAAGTATCTTGAGGCTCTTGGGGTTGTTGGCGTCGTTCTTCTCGCACACGGTGGAGAAGAGCGGCACCTGCTGGAGCTGCGGGTCCGTGGTGGTCTCCTTGGCGTTGGCACCGTGGGCCAGCAGCCACTCCACCCTTTCCACCTCCTTGTTCTGCACCATTTGCTGGAGGATGGTCGTCATGCCGAACACGCTTTTCGCGTTCAGGTCAATCTTGTCCCCGCACTTCTGCATGATGTAGTCCGCGGCCTCGAAGTTGTTGCCGCTGCGGTTGAGAATGGAGAACAGGTCCTCCCCGGTGACCTGGGCACCGTGGTCCACCAGCAGCTTGATGATGGGCAGCTTGCCCAGCGCGTTGTTGATGGGCTTCTGCGGCTCGAAACTGGCGGTCATGGGGGCCTTGTTCGGGTCAGCGCCCTTCTCCAGCAGGATGCGCACGGAGTCCGGGTTGCCGTGCAGGCAGGCGATGCCGAGCACGGGGAAGCCGCTCCTGTTCATCTCGTTGGGGTTGGCACCCTCCTCCAGCAGCACCTGCACCAGGGCGGGCTTGCCCTCCATCACGGCGTCGAAGAGCGGTGAGCAGGCCTTCTGCCTGCCGCAAGGCTCGCGCAGCAGCGCGGGGTTGGCCTTGATGAGGCGGCGCAGCGTGTCTGCGTCTCCCTTCTGGATGGCCTGCGACATGGCGGCCACGTCATCCTTGGAGGTGGAGCCGCCGGTGAATACACCGGGCTTCACGTTGATGGTGAGCTTGACCGCGCCGGTGTTCTGGACAAAGAGGTTTCCGGTGCGCTGCTCGAAGGGAATCTCGATGGTGCCGCCTCCCTTCAGGAAGTCCTCACGGGCCTTGGAATTGGGCGGCAGGAACTCGTCGAGACACTCGTGCACCATGGAGAGCACGCCCTGCGCGGCCTCCGACCAGTTGCCGTCCTTGTCGCGGTAGCAGACGAGGTTGACGAAGCCCTTGCGCCACTCGCGGACCTTGTCCGGGTTACCGGCAATGTTCTGCTGGAAGTTCTTTTCGTATTCGCTGCCGTGCTCGCCGAGGAAGATGACGCGCAGGGAGCACCTGTTGGCATCTGCGTAGGCCATGGCGGGCCCCAGCTCGTCGAAGCAGCGCAGCACAGGCTTCTCATCCGTCTGGATGGGCATCTTCATGAGCTCGTTGCGTTCCTTGAACATTCCGACATTGGCCGTGCGGATTTCCCCGTGCGGGCGCATGAGCTCCACATAGGTGTTTTGTGGGGTGGCCTGGGCGGCATCTGCGTACAGGCGGCAGACCTTGGCGTTGATGGTCTGGCCCTGGGCATCCGTGTAGGTGAACACCTGGATCTTGTTTTTCTCCTTCCAGTCGATGATGTTCTTG
This sequence comes from Akkermansia sp., assembly GCA_045616565.1. Classification (GTDB taxonomy): domain Bacteria; phylum Verrucomicrobiota; class Verrucomicrobiia; order Verrucomicrobiales; family Akkermansiaceae; genus Akkermansia. The sequence continues at coordinate 7,151 of JAZLHB010000055.1, forward strand.
ATGTCGTCCTTGGCCACCTGGTCGAGGAACACCTCTACGAGGCGCCCGCTTTCCAGCTTCAGGAGCACCCAGCTGCCTTCCGTCTCGGTCTCGTACCAGGCGCGCACAATGCCGCCCTTCAACTCCGTGACCTTGCCCTCGCTGTCCTTGAGGTGCCAGGTGTAGACGGGGGATTCGAACATGTTCATGGTGTCCTCCGGCAGCTTGAGGCGGTCCGGCTCCGGCTGGGCGGCCACGGTGCGCTTGGCCCCGGCCTTGAGCGCGGCGGCGGCAATCTTGGCGCCGGGCAGCTTGCTCTTCTGCGCGGCTGCGGCCAGGAGCCCGCGGAACTTGTCCTTGCGGTCCTGGTCAATATCCTTGCAGCCCAGCACCACGGGAATCACGCGGCGTGCCGTGCCGGCATCACACGCCAGCAGGGGCAGCGCGGCCTCCATCAGCTTGTCTGCCGTGGCGGCGTCTCCCTTCTTGTACAGGTACATGGCATGGCCGATATCCGCCATGGCGCGCCAGCATACGATTTGCAGCTGGGTGCCGCTGGAGTTGTTGGGCGTGGCATCCCTGAGGCTGAAGTTGATGAGGCGTTCCGCCGCGAAGGCCGCGGTCTCGAAATGGCCCTGCTCCAGCAGGGAGGGAATGGCCCGCCCCATGAAGTCCCGGTTGTCGGGCTCCCGGCAGATGAAGAGGTACCTCACCAGGTCCGCCAGGGCCCCGTGCTGCAGGAAAGCGAAGTACGACTGCCATATCGGGTAGCCGTAGCCGTAGTGCTGCTCCGCGATGGAGAGGATGAGCGCGTCCTTCTCAAAGCGGCGGGCCTCCGCAGTCTTGCCCCGGCTGCGGGCGTGCATGGCGCATGCCAGGCGCGTGGCGGGGAAGCCGTAGTACTGCGGGTCGGATGTCATGCCGCGGATGATTTTCTCCTGCGCGGCGGAGTTGCCGTGCTCCATGGCGTAGCGGTACAGGCAGCAGCCGCGCAGCGCGTTTTGGCCGGAGTACTCCACCGGGTCTGCCGGGATGGTTTTGAGCAGCTCCTCCGGCGCGCCGCTGATGTAGCAGTATGCCACCATGGCGCAGGCTGTCTCCGGCTTCATGCCCTTGGCGGCCTCCAGCCAGCGCTCGGCCACCTTGGCGCGCTCCTTCTCGCTGCGATGGAAATCGCGGCGCAGGATCATCATGTCGCGCATGAACCTGGCGAGCACCTTGGGGTTGACCTTGCCCTTACCCTCTTGCTCGGCGGCGCTGAAGGTGACGGTGGTGGAGGTGAGCTCCGTGAATCCCTTGAGCAGGGCGGGCTTGCCGTTGCAGTGGGAGACCAGCTCCGTGAGTACGATTGGGCTGATGCCGCGCAGGCCGTACTCGTTGAACACGAGCGGCCAGGTCTTGGTGCGGTTCAGCAGCTTGGCCAGCTCCTCGCAGCCCTTTTTGAGCTCGTCCTTCTGCCCGTCGCGCGTAAAGCGCGGATAGGTGCGGCAGAACCTCGGACAGTTCATCGCGCCAAGGAGGAACACGTAGTCGACGCCGTTCGACGCGAGCCATTCGGGTTCAACGGGCTCGTTGTGATAGAGCGTGTTGTAGCCCATCGCGACGAGATTGCTGACGACGACCGGATTGAACTGCCAGAAGAAGCGCATCTGGTGGGGGGGATTCTCCTGCGGCCTCGCGGCGGCGAAGGCGCCGTCCCAGCCGAGACGCATCTCCATGAAGTCGAGATAGCGTTTCCAGTCCGCC
>JAZLHB010000056.1:0-9220 GCA_045616565.1 Akkermansia sp.
AGAAGTAAAAATACACCCTCTCTTTGGAATTTGTCAGATGCCATCCACCCCGCAAGTTCAACCCCACGGCTCTGCCGTGGGGTAAAAAAATGTAGAGCCTCTTGGGAGGCTCGAAATTAGCGCGCCACCGGCGCGTTCCTATGTAATGCCCCGCCCTGCGGGGCATGCGCCGGCGCGTGTTTGAAGCATCCTTTCATATGGCACGGCGCTGCAGTGGCGCGCAGTGCCACGCGGAGACGGAAGCGTCACCCTGCGGATGCAGGGGCGGCGATGACACCGCGCACAAAGCGCGCGCTGGCTTTGCACCCCGCCTGTCACTGCGTTTCATGCTCCGGCATGGCAATTCATGTCACCGGGCAAATGATTGGGTTACATGTGAAACTTCGTTCATCACCCCTGCCCCGTTTCGGCAGCACCGCCGGCGGTAGCCCGGCGGCGGCGCGGTGCGCGGCGGCGGCGGCGTTGTTCCGTGGCAAAGGCGGCGAACTTCGGGAAGCCGCGGGGCACGCGGGTCTCTAATTCCTCCACCACCTCGCGAATGTCCATCTTCCGCACGGCTGCCCGGCTCATGTGGCCGCCAAGCATGTAAAGCGCCAGCTTCATGATAGAGGTGCGGTCCAAGTTCCTCTCCATCATTAACCTCGTGATGAGCCTATCCATTTCGCGCGTGCATCGGAACGTTACGACTGTTCTTTTCTCCATGGTTTTCAACGACTTACTGTAGAAGCATAGCGGATTTGTTATCCGCTATGCATTTTCAAGGCTCCAAAAACCCAGTATCCATGCGGCTTCCGGGGATTTTCGCCCAAAAAAAATCTTGAATTCGTTTTGCAAGTTTCCTTGTTGTGCGACATCGAGAATTCGTGATGATGGCGGGCTTTTTTGCACTTTTTCCACCTTTCGGGCTTGACACAGGATAACAAATCAGCTGACGTGGCGGTTTACCCCACGAGACTGCCGAAACACCATATTTGGGCGTAAAAACCGTCTTATAATAAGATTACATCTATTAGGCTGTAATACAATCTAACAATTCCGAAATATACTTGTTTTAACCTGATAATTGAAATAAGATGGGATGAAGCGCTTGCCCTGCCATTGGTATGGCTGGCAAATGCTCAAAAAAAAACGCAACCTGTGGTGAACTATACGCCATGAATACACTCTCCCGCCATCTCTTCAATCTCCTGTTAGTTTCCGCCTCCGCTGCCCTGCATGCGGCGGAAATTCCCGCCTCCCCCAGCCCCTTTGTCATGGACGCGCTCTGCGCCCGGGACGGCTCCCTGTGGATTGCCACGGAGGGCAAGGGCCTTTGGATGCTCCCGCCCGGCGGAGCCGCCTGGCAGCAGATGACCGCCTGCGATTCCGCCCTCCCCACCCAGAACTACTACGCCCTGGCCCAGGATGCCGCCGGGCGCATCTGGGCCGGGTCTGACAACCGCGGCCTGGGCGTCTGGAACGGAAAGGTATGGAAAGCCTATTCCCGCATGGAGGGCATGCCCGGCGAGCGCGTCTTCTCCATCGCCGTGTCCGGCAATGCCGTGGCCGCCGCCACCAACGGCGGCGTGGCCCTGTACCGGGAGGGCGAGGCCGGGCCATGGCAGTTCTTCAACCGCGCGGAGGGCATGGCGGACGACGCCTGCGCCTCCCTCTGCTTCGGGGAGAAGGGCGTGCTCTGGGCCGCCTACTCCTGCGGCGGCGCGGGATATTTGCCCGCAGGGGCGGCGGAGTGGAAGAACATCTCCGCCCCGTGGGACTTCGGCGGCGGTGCCCGCCAGCCCTACGAACCGGAGGGCAAGGGCCTGCCCGGCAACCTGGGCAATGCCATCCTGGCCGCGCCCGGCGGCTCCGTATTCTACGCATGCACCTGCGGCCTTGCCACCGCCAAGCGCGGCGGCAAGGACTGGAGCTTCCTGCGCGGGGCGGACAGCAAGGCCAAGAACGAGGGGCTCTACAAGCCCCAAATCCCCGCCGGGCAGGAGGAGGCCGCCAAGAAGCCCGGCTCCCTGCCGGAGGACTACGTGACAGCCCTGTACCTGGACGGCGATTCCCTGTGGCTGGGCTTCCGGGAGAAGGGCGTGCAGAGGCTCCGCCTGCGTGACATGGCTCCCGTGGAGGACAAGGACGCGGAGTCCTTCAACGCGGACAAGGACGCCCGCCACCGCTGGGTGCGCAAGTTCGTGCGCCTGTCCAACGGCTCCCTGTACGCCGCCACCAACGGCGGCGGCCTGCGGCTTGTGACTGCCTCCACCTCCGCGCCCAAGGAAAAGGGCAAGAAGAAAAAGGCGGAGAACCCCGCAGCCGTGGCGGCGGATTTCCCGGTGCTTCCCCCGGCGGACGAGAAGGCTGTGGCTGCCATGGCCGCCCGCCTGAAACCTGCCAAGGAAATGAAGTCCGGCAGCAAGAAGCATCCGCCCGCCGCCCCCTTCTTCTGGAAGGACGACTGGCTGACTCGCGGCAACTGGCCCTCCGTCTACGGGCGCATGTACGCCATGCTCTGTGCCGCCATCTCGCCGGACAACATCACCATCGAATGCGATGCCGAACGCGACCGCTACAAGGTGGAGGGGGCCATCGGCCCGCACCACAAGCAGGATTACCTGCGCCTCTGGCTGCACAAGCCGAACTGCGCGGGAAACACCAACGTGCTCTGGAACCCGGATGCGGGTATCCGCACGGAGGCGGAATGGGACGACCACGGCGAGGAGTACGCCCACACCTGGGACGGCCCGGACGTGTGGGCCTGCGCCACCGTGCCGGAGGGCTGGCACATGCTCTCCCTGTACTTCTACAACCCCAACGGCCATGAGAACCGCAACGGCTGGCGAGATTTCCACATAGAGCTGCGCCGCGCATTGGAACCGTTCCAAGGGGAGGTGCCGGAGGACACCCGCACCTCCCCCGTGCTGGCCCGCACCCGCGTGTACGACTTCGCGGGCTCCGGCTGCTGGAAGCATTTTGTGGTGCAGGGCCCCGCCAGCTACGCCGTGCGCGTGGGCGGCAACAACTCCTTCAACACCATCCTCAACGGCGTGTTCCTCTCCGCCATGAACGAGCAGCCCGGCTCCTACAAGCCCCTCCCCATCTGGGCGTTCCCCTATGTCTCCCCGGAGGAGGCCGACGCCTCCACCTGCCTGCTTCCCGACGAGATGCCTGCCGCAGCCCTGAAATGCTGGCGCGCACAGGTCCACCCGGAGCTGCTGGATGACATGGGCTGCGCCCTCTCGCGCCGCTGCGGCCCCTTGGCCTGGAGATTGGCTACCGCCCCCGGCAGCCCTGCAGGAATGCGGGAAATGGCGGAAATCTGGCGCAAGCGCCTCCTTTTCTGGGCTCCTGCCGAAGTGTCGGACTTTGCCAAGGCCCTGGACACCGGCTGGGGAATCGTCCAGGACAAGTACGCCTTCGCCCGGTCCGCCGAATGGCGCCCCCATAGCCCCAATGTCCTCCCCCTTACCCTCGATGAACTCAAATTTGCCGAATGGAACGGAATCTACTGGAGGGACTACCTGAAGGGATCCCCCTACAAGCCGCCCTTTTCCCTGGAAGAACTCCGCAAACGAGCCCGCTCCGGCAAGTAATCCTTGACTAACCAAGAAAACACATACACTATGTACCTAAACAAATACACTGCAACCATGATGGCAGCGGCAATGGCAGCCTTGCCGGGAATGTTCCCGGCACCATCCCACGGGGCAACCGGAAACGAGGGTGCCCCGGACGAGCTGACCTTTGTCTCGCTTTCCCCCGAATTGTACGAAATTCCGCCTTCAACGGTTATTTCCGATAAGAATACAAAGGGAGAACCCATGGACATGCTTGGGAAAAAGACCCAGCTCTTCTACGCCGAGCCCGAGAAGGAGGGACAAACTAGCACGGTCGCTGCCTTGTCAGGAACGACGATGGCGCTTGTTGCCAAACGGAAAGGTGTTCCCGTAACCGAAGCTGGTGGCAAGTCTCTCAAATTCTGCTGGGGACGGCTAGACAACTTGATTGCAACGCAACAGGTCGATATGTGGCATCGCCCCTCGGCATCCTTCTTTTCAATGTGTTTCTCGTATGCCGAGGAGGGGACCCCTCAGGTAAAAGGAACAAGTAAATACAAACTTGTGCCGGGTAGTTACCAGGATCAAATTAATGACAAGAGACTGAAAACGGCGAAAGAAAAGCTTAAGGCGGCACCGCTTAGCGTAAGCTTTGATGATGACATGTTCACCAAGGTCCTCGATTTCAATGAATGTCCTTGGTTTGCCATGTTGCGCCGCGAGAATAACAGTAAGAGTAACACACCCCTGTCAGATCAGAAGGCGGTTGAGAAATACCGGGACCAAATTAAAGATGTAACACAGCCTGCTAAAGGTAAAAAGACTATCGATAAAAGAGAATATCCCCATTGGATAGACTATACGAAGCAGGGGGCAAAATCGGCAATCGGCTTAAGAACAGGCCGCAGCACATGGTCTCTGGTGGCAGAGGGACCGTTAAAGGCCCTGAATCTGGCTGCGACATCAAGTGGGGATAAATATCCAGTCTTCGGGGAATGGCTTTACTTGGGGGCTTCGTTCTGGCATCGAGATGATTATCGGCATAAACAGAAGAAAGATGATACACATACCTACTATCACCTGCTTCCCATTTCAGGAGCCGTGTTTTCGGAGTCCGACTTCGATGCGGCAAATAAATTGCTTTCTCTGGGAAAGCAGAAGGAAGAGCCGACCATCACAAAAGGAAGAACCAAAATCGCAACATCAATAGATGCGCCGATAGCCAAAGCCGTCATACTGGCTCCCGAGGACGAGTTGTTTACCTCGCGCGAAGCATTCCTGCTGGGCATCATGGCCGATTGGCACAGCGAAAATGCTGGGAATGATGCGCTTTCCCTGAACGATTCTTGCAAGCCCAACGGCGGTCATACTCATCCTGTTAGGATACCAGAGATTGCCAATACTGATTTTGCGAACCTTCATATATTGAGGAAGGAGATTCCTTATCTGCTTCCCCGCATAACCTGGGTGGATAAAGAAGGCATTGGGCAATTACTGATTGTTCGCCACCAAGGCGGGGAGGCTGAAGTGAGATGGCCGAATGGAGCCAAGAAAATTAAGCTTAGCAAGGGCTGGCATGACCCCATAGCCTACCAAGCCGGTGCTCGCAACAGGCAATTGAAACTGATTGTAGCCCTCCCAAGCTATCAATATGCCAGCAAAAGCCTTAATGAATTGGGGATTGGCAAGCGTCCTACTACAGGGGAGAGATACAGCTACGAATGGAAACTCAAGTGCAAAGCAAAGAAAGACAAGGCACAGTCCCAATCTCAAGGCGGACAGGACTGGGCCTCATTCACACCATTGAATTATGAGGTGGCGTTCAATAGGAACCCGCGCTTCGAGATAATCCCCGGCGCGGAGGATATAACCGTTGTCCGAGGAGACGAGGAATACCCCGGATATTCCCTGTATGAAGTCACGGTGACAGCCGACACCGCCATAAACGAAATGATAACAGCGGGTTTCATGGAGCACGACTGGACGTTTAGCTTGTATAACAATGGCCAACCGTATACCCACAACGATTCGCCAATAGAATTCGCGTTGCATAGCAAAATGACCGATATATATACAATTTTTGGTCCTTCCACTTGGCCATCCTCAGGCACCATCACTAGCACTCCAGATCAAGATCACCCTGCCGTATTGCCGTGGAAAGAAGCCTTGGATGCTCTGTGCAAGCAGATACTCTGCAATGCGAACAGTGGCCGAACGGCAGTGACAAATGATGCGTCGGCATCAACTGTGCTGAACGCCCTTCATGAGGGCATTTCTCGCATGACCACCTATACCAAAAATGTAGAGGAGCATAAACGCTATGCCAATGAAGCGGTACCGTTTGATAGAGCTACTAATGCAGTAAGCGAAACTAATGCCTCCGTATCCTTTGCAATCGGGCGTCTGGTGGGAGGAACAGGTCTCGTAGATACTGAAGTGGTGTGTACAGATGTCGCGTGCCTATTTGCCACACTACCAAGGATATGCGGCCTTGCACAGGGAAATTCCGTAACGATAAAACATAGGAGACCCATAAACAGACAAAAAGACGACAAAGAAGAAGAACACACATATAACGTGTACAACGGAACTAATTACGATGCAACGCCACCACCGAGAAAACTTAACGATTCCCGGCAAAACACTTGGTATGGCCGAAGGATAAGCAATATGCCGGGAGCACCAGAAAACGTGGACGCAAACCTCTATTCCACCCTTGACACATACACCATCACATTACAATGAAAACTCTATTTCTCAACATCTGCTTGTTTTCACTTGCTTTCGCCGGTGAAGACCCGATTCTCAATATGGCTAACCTTACCGATATAGAATACGGCCAAGGTTGTTCCCGCTTCAATTGTGCACATGAATGCCCGCTTTGTCCAATCCCGGATTCGGTGGATGGAGCCCTCGTTGGAGAGTTCTCCATACGTTCGGGGGGGACGGCGCAGGATGGAAAAAAATACGGGTTGTGCTGCTATGACGAGAAAGGCTACAATGGAGCCTATTTCATGGTACTCATGGGTGACTCGTCGTACAGCTTGGCGGAGGATTCTGCTTTCTGGTGGAGAGGGTGGCACGGCGAGGCTTCAAGCCAGAGGCTTAACCAAGCCATAATCAAGAAAAAGGGAGACGCCTATTACATCTACTTTACAGACAAACGGGACAAAACCAATACTATCCTATCCGAGGTAATCATGGGGAATGCCTCTCTACGCCTTACAGAGTGCGGAACTGTCAGAATGTGTTGGGGAGGCGATCAATTTCCAAGCAAGACCGACCCTGCGTATCCCGGCGATTCGCGTCCGACGGTAGAGGTCATCGAGCATCTGGCAACGGAGATTCTCAATACCCTTAACGGAAAAGGCACCTTGAAACGCGATGTGGCCTTGGCAGAAAAGCGGGAGGCCATGTGGAAGCAACGCGAGCGGCAGCGTGAGCTGAGCCGCCCCGGGTACGCGGATTCCTACTGGAAAACGTATGCTTGGGACAAGTGGTACCGCCTTGGCTCGGATGTGGCGGAGAAGCTGGGCATCGGGCTCAACGGGGAGATTCCCAAGGACCCGAACATCCACTGGAACAAGGCCACCCGGAAGGCGATAATTGAAGGAGTTGGCAGGATTCTCAACAGAGGCGAAAAAAACTCTTTTTCCGTGCCGGACATTCCTGACGACAAGCAGGAATCATATTACCATCTCGGTTACTCCTCCGAAGGCTATAATGAACCCGATACGACTGTTCATGTCTACGTCGCCCATGTCTTGGACTCCTTCCAGGCAAAGCGCGCCATGTACACCTTTGTGGCGACCAAGGGCGATGACAACGAGTTGGAAGAGCGCTTCAAGACCGCCGATGAAATCATCCAGGCGGTGCAGCAGCTGTCCAAGCCGCCCGTGGGGGAGTATGCCGTGCGCCTGAAACCCTTTGTGAATACGGACGGCCTGCCCGTGAAGGGGAGCGAAAAGCGCAGCATCTACTTCACACGCGGCAACACGGCGGTGGCAGTATGGACGGACAATCCCGCGTTCAACGTTCTCCCAGCCGCGCGCGCCATTGACAAGCTGCTGGTGGAGGGCATGCGCAAGGCGGGCGAACCGCTCACGAAGGAGCAGGACTACCTGAAGGAGGAGAAGAAGCAAAAGTAACCTCCAAACTCCGGGCAGGGGCCGTTTTGGCCCCTGCCCCGCTACTTTTACAAATCATGAAAACACATCTCAAAGCCAAAACAATCATCCTTTTTACATTTCTTGTGTCTCTAATTTTCCAAATTACATATGCAGGCAGTGTAGAAATTGGATTAAAAGACATATCAAAAGACAACAAGAAATATCCCAAATACGTCTTTGATTGGGTTCAAGAAGGAACTGTAGTGGATGGTTGGGTATATACAAATCAGAATTGGATTGCTCCGCATGCGGATTTCTGGATGGTCAATCGCTTGTTCGATGAGCAGACCATTGACGACAGGCTAACCAACAATAAACTCATTTCACTCATCCACCATAAGAGAGTCAATACCGATTTTGCCACGATAAGAACAGAGGGTGAATTCACCTTTATCCACTATCCTGCCGATTTGTATCGGAAATCCCCTCTGTTTTTGGCCGAAGTGTTTTACAAAGACTGTTTTTTGCGAACCATCCGGCTATGTGACTCATACGAGGTATCAAATACATCACCTAAGGTTCCGGATACAATTATTAGTCTGTTTCCCATGGAGGAATACAAACAGGTAGCGATGAAGCTGCTGCGTGCCTACAAGGGGGAAATCACCCTGCCTGTTGACCGGGAATACGCCCAAAGGCAAAAGAAGCGCATGGAGGAAATCAAGCGCGACCGGGAAGAGCGAGATCCCCGGTATGCAGACCGCAAATGGCACGAGACGCTCATGTTCAGCGTGGGCAACAAGATAGCCGAGAAAGGCCTGGTACCCAGGGAGCGCATTCCCGGGGAGAAAGCCGTCATCCCCAATGTGAACGAGGGACTGTACATGCAGTACAAATGCACGGACCGCCTTGCCAAGCTGCTGGAGAAGGCTGCGGGGTGTCAGGCAACCCGCTGCGCCAACGATGAAATCGGCAATAGTCATATCAGGGGCAGCATTGCCTTCCGCCTGGGGCCGCATGACGATGGACGCTACGTCTACATGTGGGTGGCCCACGCCTACAGCTACTACCAGGCAGGGCGCTGCATGTACACCATGACCTCCTTTCTGGACAACCGCCCGAAGGGCCGCTGTGGAATAGGCAAGGATGGGAAGCTGCATGCCCTTACCCCCGATGAGCTGCTGGCCCTGCTGGAGCCTGCGGGGGATGCCGTGGGCGAGCAATGCCTGCGCCTGCGCGCCTCGGTGGACGACGAGGGCCTGCCCGTGAAGGGGAGCGAGAAGCGCAGTATCTACTTCACCCGCGGCAACACGGCGGTGGCCCTGTTCACGGACGAGCCGGACATCGACGTGCTGCCCCTGGCGCGGGAAATGGACAAGCTGCTGGTGGAGGGCATGCGCAAGGCGGGGGAACCGCTCACGAGGGAGGAGGACTACCTGAAGGAGGACGCGGAGAAGAAGTAAAAATACACCCTCTCTTTGGAATTTGTCAGATGCCATCCACCCCGCAAGTTCAACCCCACGGCTCTGCCGTGGGGTAAAAAAATGTAGAGCCTCTTGGGAGGCTCGA
>JAZLHB010000057.1:0-6702 GCA_045616565.1 Akkermansia sp.
ACAACCATCCAACAACGGCCCCCCCCCGCAGGTGCGGCGCGCGCCTTTGAAATGGCTTGCCGCAGGTGGTGCGGCTGTGTTGCAAGGTGGATTATTTCCTGGCTTGGCGCTGCTGCTCTTGAAGGGCCTGCTGCTGGGCTTCCATCATGCGCTGCATGAAGCCCTTCTTGCCGCCGGTCTTGTGCTTGGCCTTGGTGAGCTCTGGCTGGGGCAGGCGGCGGATGAGGAGGGTCTGGATGATGGAGATGATGTTGGTGGTGGTCCAGTAGAGTGCCAGGGCGCTGGCATAGGTGTAGCAGAAGAGGAAGAACACCGCCGGCATCCAGCGCATGATTTTCACTTGCGTGGCATCACCCGTGGCGGGGGTCATGTGCATCTGGATGATCATGGAGACCGCCATGACTATGGGCAGGATGTTCAGCGGCAGGTCATAGCCGAACATCGGTATCCAGCACACGGTGTCCATCTGGGAGAGGTCGGTCACCCAGCCAATCCATTCCGCACCGCGGAATTCGGCCGCAGTCTGCAGCACATAGAAGAAGGCGAAGAAGATGGGAATCTGCAGCATCATGGGCAGGCAGCCTCCCATGGGGGAGATGCCGTACTCCTGGTAGAGCTTCATCATCTCCATCTGCACTTTCTGCTGGTCGTTCGGGTACTTTTCCTTGAGCTCCTTCATCTTGGGCTGCAGGAGGCTCATGCGCTTCATGCTCATGTAGCTCTTGCGGTAGAGCGGCCAGATGATGCCGCGCACCACGAAGGTCATGGCCACAATGGCCCAGCCCCAGTTGCCGAACCAGCCGTAGAAGAGGTTGATGAGCCAGTTCATGGGGTAGCTCAGGAAGGTGAGGATGCCGTAGTCCATCAGGCGGTCCAGCTTGCGGAACTCCCCGTTCATGTCGCTGAGCATCAGGTTGAGCTTGGGCCCGGTGAACACGGAGAAGGAGAGGTTCTTCTGCCCGCCCTGCATCTCTGCGGTCTTGGGGTTGAGCGTGAAGTCCGGCAGGCCCACGGCGAGCTGCACGCCGTCTTCCGACATGGCCTCGCTCGCGGGGAGCTTGAAGTTGGCCGGTGCGGCGTAGATGCCGCCGTTGCCGGAGTCCTTGGCCGGCTGGATGACGGAGGCGTAGTATTGGTTCATGACGCCCGCCCACTCCAGCGCCTTGAAGTCGCGTGAGCAGATGCGGGCCTTGGTGCCGGAGAACATGCCGCTGAAGGAGCCTGCGCTTTCCTTGTTGAACTCGCCGTTGTCCTGGGTCACATAGTAGGTGTAGCGCGTGAACTCTCCCTCGGAGAGCTGGCATGCACCGCCGGCGTACAGCCCCCAGTTGCGGGCTTCCATGGCCTGGGCAGCGGTGTTCTGCACGTCAATCTTGAGGTCGAACGCATAGGCATTGCCGTCGATGCGCTCCTCTCCCTGCTGCAGGGGCTTGAGGGTGTATACCTTGCGGACGATGAGCTCACCCACGCGTGCGGCGAGGGTGATGCTGTCTGCAGTTTGTTCCTTCAGCTCGTACACGGCGGTGTCGAAGGTGGCGGGGCGGTCCTCCGCCAGGCCGAACATGAGCGTGCCGATACCGTGGTCGGGATCGGAGTTGATGCGCACGTTCTCGTGGAGCTCCGGCTTGGTGGAGTTGATGGCCTTGCCCACCATCTCCACGCCGGAGATGCTGCCGCCCACGTCACGGAAGTGGTACTTGGCCACCACGTTGCCCTCTGCATCCTTGCCCTCCAGCACGGCAATCTCCTGCGCGGGCTTGGCTGCGGCGGGGGCGCTTTCCGCAGGGGCTGCGGGGCTGGCCTGCTGCGCGGCGTCACCGGCAGGGGTTGCGGGTTGGGCGGCAGCCGCTGCCGGCTGTGCGGCGGTGGCCGCCTGTTGTGCGGGATCTGCCGGGGCCGTGGCGGCGGGCTGGTCCTTGGGGGCTTCCTGCGGTTCGTTCAGGGTCCACTGCAAACCGAGCAGGACCACGCAGATGGTGACAACTATCCAGGCTGTTTTATCCATGATATCTAATGGGGGGGAAGGGGTTATCTGTTGATGTGTTGGGGCATTAGTGCTTGCGGGGAGGAACGGGGTCATAGCCGCAACCGCCCCAGGGATTGCAGCGCAGGATGCGCCAGATGCCCAGCGCAGAGCCTTTCAGCGCGCCGTGCTCTTCCACGGCTTGAATGAAGTAGGTGGAGCAGGTGGGCGTGAAGCGGCATCCGCTGTTCGGCCCGCTCAGCACATGCAGCGGGCGGCTCAGGAAGCGCTTGTAGAAGAGCACCGGGAGGATGACGAGGCGTTTCAGCATGCTGCCTGCTTGTTGAGGGTGCGTTTCAAAAGCCGCAGGAAATCCTGCTCCATTTCATCATAGGCGGCGTTGGCCGCGCTTGCGCGCACCACCACCACCACATAGCGCCCGCTGGCCAGCGGCTCCCCGTGCTTGCGCAGCAGCTCCCGCACGCGCCTGCGCGCGAGCACGCGTTTGACTGCGTGGCCCATGCGGCGGGTGGTGATGATGCCGAAGCGGGATTCACCGCCGCTGGCGGCATCCGCCTGTTCGGCGGGAAGGGGAGCTGTGCTCAGGATAAGGAAACGCCCTGCTCGGGATGACCCCGCCGCCCGCACCAAGGCGAACTCGGAGGCTCGCTTCATGGTTTGGCACCGCGTGAGCTGCATCGTTGAACAGGGCGTGGTTTCCTGTTGCGGGAATACGCCTGCACAGAGGCGGGTTTCCGCTGCCGGCGCGGCTTTAGCCGTGCTGGATGATGTGGCGCTTGAAGTGGATTTCAGCACCCTTGGGAAGGAGGCGCTTGCGGCCCTTGGCGCGGCGGCGGGCCAGGATGGCGCGGCCGTTCTTGGAAGCCATGCGGGCGCGGAAACCGAACTGCTGCTTGCGGCAGCGCTTGGAAGGCTGGTATGTTCTCTTGCTCATGTCTCTGGTTCTGTTGTGAAGTTGACAGCGGCTCGCCTTTCGGCGTCCGGGGCGCATATAATAATGGATTTTCCGTGCGTGTCAAGCACCAATCCAAAAAAACACGCAAATTTCCGTGCGTGGAGGCTGCGGCCGCGGCAATCCTCTCGCAGCAGGAGAAGATACGTCGTGAGCGGCGGGCTTGCAAAACGGGACGAAAGGAGTTAATCTTGGGTGCGTTTGTTTTTGAGGCATCACCCCTTTCGGTGCGTTTTTATTTTGAGGCATTACGGGGGCGTGGGAAGGTGCGGCGGAAGGTCCCCAGGAAGCGGATGAGCAGGAGCGCAGCGGCCAGGGTGAGGCCCACAATGAAGCTCACCCACGCACCGGCCGGGCCCATCTGCGGGCAGAGCCAGTCCGTGCGGATGAGAAGCACGGCAATCGGGAAGCCCACCAGCCAGTAGGAGACAATGTTCACCCAGGTGAGGGCCTTGGTATCGTGGCAGGCGCGCAGCAGCCCGCTCAGGAAGGCCTGGGTGGCATCTGAAAATTGGTAGACGGCGCAGAGGGCCACCAGGGGCATGGCGATGGCGATGATTTCCGGCTCGCTGGTGTAGAGAGAGACGATATCTTGGCGGAAGAAGAGCAGGGCGGCCATGAAAAGGGCCATGATTCCTGCGGCGCCCAGGGCTGCGGTCCTGGCGAGAGCGGTGAAGCCTGCGCGGTTGTGCGCGCCCACATGGTAGGCTGCGCGGATGGAGGTGGCAATGCTCAGGCTCAGGGGCAGCATGAACACCACGCCGGAGAGGTTGAGCACCACCTGGTGCGCGGCCACGGGCACTTCCCCCAGCGGGGCAATCACGGGTGTGAGCGCGCTGAAATAGGTAATCTCGCACAGGGAGGCCACGCCCAGCGGGAATCCCAGGCGCAGGATTTTGGCCACCTGCTGGCGGTTGGCCTTGCGGCGCGCCACCATGCATTGCGCCGCAGCGCGGTGCCGGCGTGATTTGAACATGAGCGCCAGCAGGCCCAGCATCATGGCCCAGTGGATGAGCGCGGTGGCCAGCCCGCAGCCCGCGCCGCCCATGGCGGGAATCGGCCCCCAGCCGAACACGAAGGCGAGGTTGGCGGGGATGTTCAGGGAGAGCCCCGCCAGTGCCGCCACCATGCCGGGGCGCACCTGGCCGTTGCCCTCGAAATTGCCCTGTATCAGGCGCAGCATCACGCTGGCCGGCACGCCCAGCATCATGAAATACACATACCAGCGCGCCGTGTGCGCCATGCCTGCGTTGTCCGTTACATAGTCAAAGATGAAAGAGCCCAGGTAGAGCGCCACCAGCTCCACGGCCATGAGCCACCACGCCAGGTGCATGCCGCTGTGCAGCAGTGCGCCCGTGCGGTTCTGGTTGCCTGCGCCGCGCAGGCGGGATATCATGGGGGTCATGATGGTGAGCACCATGCCCACCGCCACCAAAACCGGCATGGAAACAGATGCCCCCAGGCCCACGCCCGCCAGCTCCGTGGCCCCGGCGCGCCCCGCCACAATGGTATCGATAACGCCCATGCCCATGTGCAACAGGTTGGCTATGTACAGCGGCCCCATCAGGGAGAGCAGGCGGCGCATCTCCCCGCGGTCTATCCACCCGCTGTATTTTCCGTTTGCCATGGTGTGATAAAAATGCCTGCCTCCGCAGTGGAAGCAGGCATGTAGCATCTGGAACGGGAATCGAACCCGTGTTGCAGGAATGAAAATCCTGAGTCCTAACCCCTAGACGATCCAGACATGGGTTGCACCTGCACAGCAGGCACGGCGGCATCTTAGCAGCATGTCTCCCTCATGGCAAGCCTAAATCTTGCTTTTTTTGAAACTTTTTTGTCTTGTCGCGTCAATCCCGCGGTTTCCTGCAGTCGATACGCACGCTTCTGCGGGATGTGCTTTCGCCGCGGCGGCGGGCGCGTTCCGCCTCCCGCCGTGCGGCGGAGGGGGCGCCGTTGAGGCGGTGGTCCAGCTCGTCGCACAGGGTTCGGCGGGCCAGGAAACGGTTGGTTTCCCGCTCCCGCTCGCGGTGGCAGTGCACCACGATTCCGCTGGGTACGTGGGTGAGGCAGACGCAGTTGTTGGTCTTGTTGACCTTTTGGCCGCCTTTGCCGGAGCCGCGTGTGAACTTTTCCTCCAAATCGGCCTCGCGGATGCCGAGTGCGCGCATGCGCTCGGCCAGCTCGGCACGCTTGGCGGGGGTAACGGGCATGGGCGGCGCGGTTCAGGCGATTTCCACGTTGCCCTGCAGCGCCTCACCGTCTGCAAAGCGGTGGGGAAGGTTCACCACCAGGCGCTTCACGTTCTTGAGAGAGGGCACGCCGAGCCCCTCCAGCGAATCCACGAGCTTGTACAACTTGGAATCCAGCAGCACCACGGGAGCCACCCCGCCGCACTCCGGCGCAAGCGTCATCTGCCCGTCGGCATCGATAACCACCGCATCCGAGCGCAGCAGAAGCAAATCCGAGCAGGTTTTCACCGGGAAGAAGCGGGAGCGCGGCACGCACACGGCGCGAGCCCCGGTGAAGCACTGAATGGCCGCGCCCATGGCGGTTTCCAGCTGGTACACCTTGGGTGATGCGGCATCCCGCGGGTCCACGGTTTTCACGTTGCGGATGACGGGCAGGGGCATCACGCCGCCGTGGGCGTCCAGGTAGTCCTTGAGGGCGTCCAGGCGCATCCAGAGGTTGTTGGTGTTGAAGAAGCGGTGCTTGTCGATGTTCTGGAATTCCGGCACGTCTGCGGCGGGGCACTGGGCCACTTCCCGGAGGATGGGCTGGGCGTCTGCCTTGCGGGTGGCCAGGTGGCCGCCCTTCTTGTCTGCCTCCGTGCGGCGGGTGACCTCCATCACGAAGGGTGCGCCGCTCTCTGCGAACCAGCGCAGGAATCGCGTGTCCATCTGCGCTCCCAGGTTGTCGGAGTTGGAGACGAAGGCGTATTTCACGCCGGCGGCCAGCAGCTTGTCCAGCCAGCCGGAGCCCACCAGGGCGGGGTAGATGTCGCCGTGGCCGGGCGGACACCACTCCAGGTCCGGGTTGGCGGGGTATTCCACCGGCTGCAGGGTGTCCACGGTGAGCTTGGGCACGCGGTTCTGCAGCATCTCCACGGCGGCGCGGTCTGCAAAGCCGTCCTCCGCGTAGCGGGAGAGGTAGGCCATAGTGTCGTCAGATGTGGAGAAGGAATCCATGAGCAGCAGGTTCACGTGGCAGCCTGCCTGGCGGCGCAGGCTCTGCACCTGGCGCACAATGAGGTCCAGGAAGGTGACGCCGGGTTTGATTTCCAGCAGGCTCTTGGCCTTTTGCAGGCCCATGCTGGTTCCCAACCCGCCGTTGAGCTTCACCACCACGGTTTGCTGCAGCATGGCGGCATCCGCCGGTTCAGTCTGCGCCACCAGTTCCTGCCAGTTCTCCACTCCCTCTGCGGGGGATATTTCGTCCTCTGATATCAGCATGGACTCGTTGGATGTCAGCACGCGCACGCTGTGGCGGAAAGCATCAATGGCGGCGCGGGAGAGCCCCACACCCTGCATCTTTTCTTCAATGGCGGAAAAATCGTTGCTCATGCCACGAGTATACAACGCCCGCCCGCGCGCGCAAGGATTTTTTGAGGGAGAAAGGGAGCAACCGGAAAATACCGGTTGCTCCCTGAAAAGAGTTGCGTGCAGCGCGCACGGTTGGAAAGCGGGCAATCCCCTATTCCTCCGTCTCCGCGTCGGTCCCCGTTTCCGTCTCCTCCTCTGCGGCGGGGGCGGCGGGTTGCGGGGCAGGG
>JAZLHB010000058.1:0-24566 GCA_045616565.1 Akkermansia sp.
ACGGGGGGCACGGGGGGCACGGGGGGCAGGGAATTCGGAACGGGCGGCGGTGTGGAATTGTTGTTTTCAGGCATGGCGGTGCAGTGGTTTTGCGGCGTGCAGTGCGTGCCGCTCTCTATATAGGATAATACATTTCCTAACACATTTGTTGAAAGTATGACACAATGACCATGCTTTTTTGTCCTTGACTAGCGTACAAGTTTATTGTACGCTGCGTATATGGTTCCTGTTGCCCTATCCTACAGCCAGGCGCGCCAGAATTTGGCATCTGCCATCAAGACGTGCGTGGATGACTCCACGCCGGTGATAATATCCTCCCGACAGCGGAAGGTGGTGATGATGTCTCTGGACGAGTGGGAATCTTGGCAGGAAACCATGCTGCAGCTTTCCTCTCCCGCCAACGTGCGGCACCTCAACGAATCCCTGGAGCAGAAGCAGCGCGGAGAAACCGTGGTGATGACCCCGCAGGAGCTGGTGGCATTCATGCAGGACGATGAAGCTTGAATTTTCCAAGGCCGCGCTGGACGACCTGCGCTTCTGGAAACGCGCGGACAGCAAGGCTGCGCAAAAGGTTACGGAGCTTCTGCTGGAGATAGCTGAGACCCCATATAGCGGCAAGGGATGCCCCGAACAGCTGGTGGGCAACCTCTCCGGCTACTGGTCACGCCGCATCAATATGAAAGACCGCATTATCTATTGCGTGGACGAGCAGGAGCAGACGGTCTTCATTCGCTCCGCGCGAGGGCATTACGAATGATGTGCCGCCTCACTGCAGCGTGCCTTGCGCATAGTGGGAGGCCATGAGGCCCGCGCCGATGAGCCCGGAATCCGCCCCGAAAGCAGCCGGCAGGATGCGCAGGTTGGCCGCGTGAACCGGGAAGAGCTGGCGCCGCAGGCATTCCTCCAGCGGCTTGAACAGCAGGTCCCCCGCCTTGGCCACACCGCCGCCCAGAATGAAGGCCTCCGGGGCAAAGGCGTACATCACGTTCATCATCATGCATGCCAGTTTCTCCGCCACCTCCCGGTAGATTTCCACCGCCAGGGCGTCTCCCTGCGCGGCGAGCTCGGAAAGGCAGCGCGGTGTGCAGTCTGCGGGTTCGCGGTTTTGGCCGATGGCCTTGTAGCGCCCGCTGGCGTAGGCGGCAATCTCGTTGTTGCCGATGTATTCCTCCACCGCGCCCAAGTTGCCGAAGGTGCCCACCTTGCCGCGGTAGTCGATACTGGTTTGGCCAAGCTCTGCGCAGGAGACGTTCTTGGCGCGCAGCATACGGTTGTTCACCACCATGCCGCCGCCGATACCCGTGCCCAGCGTGAGGCAGGTAATGTTTTCCAGACCGCGCCCCGCTCCCAGTTTCCACTCCGCGTAGGCCATGCAGTTGGCATCGTTGTCCAGCACAATGGGCAGGCCCAGCTCCGCCTGCATAATCTCGCGCACAGGCTCCTGCTGTGACCACACGGGCACGTTGGTGAGCTGGTAGAGCACACCCTTGTAGAAATCCACCCAGCCGGGCATGCCCAGCCCCACGGCTGCGGCATCCGGGTGTTCCTGCAGCAGGCTGCGGATGCTCCCGCACATGGCCGCCATAATGCTTTTGGGGGAATCATACTCCTGCGTGGGCAGGGGCTGCGCCCTGGCCAGCACCTCGCTCCCGCGCGTCACCCCAATCTTGATGCTCGTGCCCCCGAAATCCACACCGATTGCCTTAACTGTTTCCATGCCATCCATTCTACCACCCCGCACCCGCGCGCGCAAGGGAAGATTGCCTGCGTGCCCCGCATCGCGTATATGCGGTTTCATCGCGCGTTAAAGAAAAATCAAATCTTGGCTTGACAAAGCGGAACGTGCGCGTATAATTTTCGGCGCGCTGCGATGGAAACGCAGCCTAAACTGTTATGAAACCAGAAATCCATCCCAAGTACAATCCTGTTGTGTTCGTGGACATCACCACGGGCCGCCGCTTCATCACCCGCTCCACCGCCACGTCTGAGAAGACGGAGGTCATCGATGGTGTCGAGCACTACGTGATTTCCTGCGGTATCACCTCCGACTCCCACCCGTTCTTCACCGGCAAGAACCAGTTCGTGGATACGGAAGGCCGCATCGACAAGTTCCAGAAGCGTTTCGGCAGCGTCCGCCGCGCCAAGAAGCCCGGTCTTGCCAAGTAAACGAGCAGGAAAACAAGTTTTCCCACCGCGCCAGTGCAAACTGGCGCGCTTTTTTTTGTTGACATTCGGGGGGTGGTTGGGGTAGCCTGTCGGCAACCCTATGAATCATATGAATACCCGTAGAAGTAATGTCGATACGTTGTTGGGCTTGAGGAACCGCCGTTGCCTGCGAGCCGTGTTGTACCGTGCGAACCGCTACCATGTGGCCAAGCCGGGGCTCGTGTCCCGCTTGCAGGATGTGCTGGTGCGTCTGTTCTGTGGCAATGATGTGCCGTGCTATGCTCCGAGCCGCAAACCGCGCTTGTGCCGCGGGAATGCGTTCCGGCCGGGCGCGCGGAGGCACCCCGGCGTGGTGATTGAGTGAGCCTTCCGCCGTGTCAGGCGGTGAGCTTCTTGATGACGAAGGTGACCACGCCAAAGAATTCCGCGCCCAGTTCCGGGGTGATGACGATGGGTTTGTAGGCCGGGTTTTTCGGCAACAGGCGCATGCGCGTGGCGGTTTTCTCAAAGCGCTTCACGGTGAATTCCCCATCCACGGAGGCAATGATGATGTGGCGGTTGGCCGGGGTGAGGCTGCGGTCCACCACCAGGATGTCCCCGTCGTCGATTCCCGCGCCGACCATGCTGTCGCCGCGGGCGCGCACAAAATAGGTGGCGGCGGGGTGGGCAATGCAGAGGCGGTTGAGATCCAGCGTGCCGTTCAAATCTCCCAGCGCGGGGGAGGGGAATCCTGCGGCCACGCCCTCTGAAAAGAGCGGGATTCCCGCCCGGCTGGAATCGTCTCCGTTCATGCTTGCAGCAGTGTTCTGGCGTGGGCTTCCGCCTCCTTGCCGTGGGAGCCGAGCATGCGCACCAGCTCCGCCACGCGGGCATCGTTTTGCACCTCTTGCAGCCTGGAGGTGGTGCGGCCGCCCTCCGTGGCCTTGGAGATGAGGTAGTGGTGGTCCGCCAGCGCGGCCACCTGCGGGAAGTGGGTGATGGCAATCACCTGGTGGTCCCGCCCGAGCTCGCGCATCTTCATGCCCACGGCGCGCGCGATTTCGCCGCCCACGTTGGCATCTATTTCATCGAAGATGAGCAACGGGGTGTCATCCTGCTTGGCCAAGGCGCTCTTGAGGGCAAGCATCACGCGGGCGAGCTCACCGCTGGAGGCGATGAGGCGCAGGGGCTTGACGGGTTCGCCGGGGTTGGGCCCGAACAGGAGCTCGATTTCATCCATGCCCTGCGGGCCGGGCTCTGCACTGGTGAGCTGCACGGTGAAGAGGGATTGGCGGAAGCCCAGCTGCGCCGCATGGGAGAGAAAATCCTTTTCCAGGCGGGGCGCGGCCTTGCGGCGGGCGGCGGAAAGGGCCTTGCCTGCCTTTTCAACCGCCTGTTCAGCGTCCTTCAGCGCGGCTTCCAGCTCGGCCAGCCTCTGCTCGCGGTTGGTGATGGCATCCAGCTTCTCACGGCACTGCTGCAGGTGCTCCATGATGGCGGGGAAATCCGCGCCGTATTTGCGTTTCAGGGTGTCCAGCGTGGCCACGCGCTCCTCCAGCGCGGCGGATTCCGCAGGGTCCGCCTCCAGCGTGTCGGCGTAGTCGCGCAGGGATTCTGCCACATCGTTGAGCTCCTCCAGGGCGTTGTTGAGCGGCTCCAGCCAGCTTGCCGCCGCGGCATCCAGGCGCTCCAAATCATGCGCGTTGCGGATGAGACGGTGCAGGCGCGGCACAAGGGCGTCCTCGTCTCCATCCAGCGCCTGCGCCATGGGCACGGCGGCGTCGCGGAGGCGCCCGGCATTGCGTGCGCGCTGCCAGCGGGCCTCCAGGCCGTCCACTTCCTCTGCGGTGAGATTGGCGGCTTCAATTTCTTCCACCTGGTGCTGCAGGAAGTCGATTTCCCTGGCGTTGGCCATCTCGCTCTCCTGCAGTTCGCGGTAGGCAGTGCGGGCAGCCAGCATGGCGCGGTAGGCCGTGCGGTAGCGGCAGAGCAGGGCGGCATCCTCCGCAAAGGCATCCAAGAGCACCATCTGGCGCTCCTGTGAGGTGAGGGAGCGGTGGGAATCCGGCTGGTGCATGTCCACCAGCCCGCTGCCGATGGCTTTGAGCAGGGCGAGGGTGACGGGGCTGTTGTTGATGAACTGGCGGTTTCCGGTGGGGGTGATGGTGCGGCGGATGAGCAGCTCGCCGTCCTCGCAGGGTGGCACCCCGGCCTCCTCCAGGCGGGCGTTCAGCTCTGCGGCGGCGGGCAGGTGGAAGGCGGCTTCTATGCTGCATTGGGATTCCCCGCTGCGGATGAGCGACTTGTCCGCCCGCTCGCCCAGCGCCAGCGATATGCCGCCCATAATCACGGATTTGCCGGCTCCGGTCTCACCGGTGATGCCCAGGAAGCCGGAGTGGGGCTCCCAGGTCAGTTCATCCACCAGGGCCAGGTTGCGTATCTTGAGCAGGGCGAGCATAATTTGCTTTGCGTTACCGCTCCAGTATGGCATAATGTTCAGGAAAGTTAAAACAAATTCTTCACGCATGCACGTACTTTTCCTCGGCACCGGAACGTCTACGGGAATCCCGGTCATCGGCTGCAACTGCCCGGTCTGCAAATCTGCCAACCCGCGCAACATGCGGCTGCGTGCCTCCGTGGTGGTGAGCACTCCCGCCACCACCATCCTGGTGGATTCCGGGCCGGACCTGCACACCCAGGCCCTGCGCCACAACCTGACCGCCATCTCTGCGGTGCTCTACACCCATGAGCACCTGGACCATGTGGCGGGGTTCGATGAGATGCGGGCGTTCTGCTGGCATATCGAGGGGCGATTGCCGCTGTATGCGGGCACGCGCTGCATGGAGCAGCTGAAACGCATGTACGGCTGGGCCTTCAAGGACAGCAACGACTACCAGGGCTATATGCGCCCCGCCGCGCGCGATCACGCCGGCAAGCCTTTCACTATCGGGGATATCGCGGTGGAACCCGTGCCGGTGCTGCATGCCACGGTGGAGACGCATGGCTACATTTTCCGCAACGGCGGAAAATCCTTCGCCTACCTGCCGGACGTGAAGGAGCTTCCCGCCGCCTCCATGGCGCAGCTGCGCGGGCTGGATGCCATTGCCATGGACGGCCTGCGCTACCGCCCGCATCCCACGCACCTGAACATTGAGGAGAACGTGGCCATCATGCGGGAGCTTGCCCCCAAACGCGGGTTCGTGACCCACACAGGCCACAATGTGGACTACGATCAGCTGTGCACCGAGCTGCCGGAATTCATGCAATCCGCCTACGACGGCCTGGAGCTGGAGATTTAGGCGGTTTGGGCGCCATATCCTCCAAATAGCGTTACTACGTGCCGAAAAACTTTCTCGCCGCAGTTTCTGCGTTTTTCTCGGCATAGATGTATCGCGTTCTTAGCAGCCCGCTGTCCCTGTGTCCCATCTCCAGTTGCAGGGCGGGAAAATTGCGATAGAGTGCCGCGTGGTAGGTGGCGAAGGTGTGGCGGCAGGTGTCGGGGTGCCATAGACGGCGCTGTGCGCGTCCCCACCCCGCTGCTTGGCGCAAAGCGCGCCAGCGCCGCTGCCAGCGACGCGGAATGGTGCGCACGGTCACTTTTTCCGCGCGCCGCAGCGGCACCACGCGCCCGCCGCCCGTCTTGCTCGTGGTGGAACGCACCAGCACCTGCGCGTGCTGCCAGTCGATGTCTTTTTCCGGGTTGATTCGGCTCACCTCCGTGGGGCGGATGCCGCAGTATAGCATCAAATGCAGGGAAAGCTGCATATCTTGGTGTCCCGGCAGACGAGCGGCCTCCTCCAGGCGTTCCACCTCTTCAATGTTCAGCGGTATGATAGGATTTTCCTCCACCTCTGGTACCTCCACCCGCGCAACTGGGTTTGCATCGCACCATCCGTGCCGGATGGCCGTGGAGAATACCCCGCTCAATATCGCCCGCGCCTTCTTGTACTGGGATGGGCTGTTGCCGTACGCGCATTCCAGCATCCTGCGACAATCTTCTGAACTGATACAGCGGAGGCGTCGTCCCGGCAACACGGGATTCAAGCGCATGAGTCGCTTGCATAGATAGCGGAAATCAACTATCGAACGCTCCCTCAACCCCTTGCGTTTCCTGTCTTCCAGCGCAACCTCCACCGCCTTGGCAAAAGTGACCGTCTTTTCCCGCAGCCTCAACTGCTCCTCTCCCAACTCAATGCATGCCCGCGCCCGCTTCACGCGTCCCCGCCCTCGTTGAAGCGCCTCCTTGGCCACCAAGGCAGCCTCCAAGACATCAACCCCGGTCTTCCGCAGCACTTCCAGCGCCGCCCTTTCAGTTTCGCTTATCTTCATTTCGTTGCTCACGTATTCGTTATGGGTAGTCAAGCAAGAATTTCAAAATTATTCAACCCCGCAGCAGTATGTCGCAGCATCTGCCCGCCCGCAGCATGACGCAGCGGGGATGAGTTGTTTTTTGTAATGTCCGTGGTGCAATAACATTTGAAGCAGCGCTGATTGACTCGTGTCTCATACCCATAACGAATACTGTAGCCTTGGGGCGATGCCCGTCAAGATTGCTAATGTATTTTTATTGGTAGTGCCGGTTGTGTATGCAGTGATTTCCTACTGGAACTATTGGGGTCTGAATAATGAAGGTATACCATATCTGAAGGCGGTATCGGCTTTGCTGCTTGCTTTGGGGGTGGTTGTGGTAGTGCGGAAAATTGGTAAACCTGTGTGGGTGCGAGCTTGGACTTTGTTGTTGATATGGTTTGCCGCCTTGTTGATGAATCTGTTCGGTAATGCAGAGGTATACGGTTTCCTTCCCCAGCTGCCGATGAGCCTTCTGTTTTGCATGGCTATAGTGTGTCTGGCTTTTTCTATGTTTGGTCGTTATGCGATTGTGCCGCTTGCCTTGATTGTTTCGGTCGAAGCGTTAAGGGGTTATTGTTTGTTCTCGTTTGGAGTGGAATTGAATTCACATGTGCTTGCCGAAGTAGCAGCGGCATCCAAAGAGGAAATCATGGGGTTTGTGACATGGGATAATTGTTTGCTGGTGGTGGCGGGAACCGCATTCTTTGTCGGCGGCTTATACATGCTGAACCGGGTATTGAGACGAGAAAATCCCTATGCCTTGGCATGTGCGGGAATCATGCTGCTTGCTGCATTTTACGCGGTACGCAGCCTTGCGTGCCCACCTATTTGCAATCGCCCCTGCGGCATGTGGCCTGTCTCGTCTATCAGTTTATTTACAAAAGCGGCAGCGGCCGGCTATGCCCAAAATGCAAGACTGGTAAAACTTGTTCAATCGCTCCCCTCCCCGGCAGACAGGCCATCGTCTATCTCTGCATTGGATGGGGACGAGGGGGTAATTTGCATTCTCCATGTGGGAGAGAGCGTTCGTGCAGACCGGTTGAGCTTGAACGGATGGAAGAATGACACCACACCTTGGCTCAGGCAACAGGCTCGCTTGGTCAACTACTCTGAATGCATAGCATCTGCTCCGGAAACAATGAAATCCTTTGTGGGTATCATGACCAACGCCCGCTTCAATGTTGAGAAAGCACCTGGTGAAAAATATCTCCCCACGGCGGGAAGCGTGCTTGATTTGTTCGCCGCCAACGGATTTGAGTGCAGCTCATTCTGGGGTAGGGGAACTTTCGATGACAAAAACAGCACCCCATTCACCCAAATAGTCTATGCATTGACCGCAAAGGCAAGGCACAACTTCCAAGAGCCAGGCGAACCTCTGCGCCAAGCAGACAGGATAGTGGAATTTTGCAAGGCGAATCCAAGCAAGAACCTGTTCCTTCTGGTAAATAATGAAGGAAGCCACATGCCGTTTGAGAGGTATGATACCGCCAATCCACCTTTTCGCCCGACAGATCCCCGTGCCTTTTATCAAAACCCGAAAGACAACCCCCAAAAGGCATTGGAGGCAAACAATGCATATGACAACACCATTCACTACACGGATTCCTATATCAAGCGCATTGTGGAAGGTGTTCAGGGGCGTCCGCTGTTGTACCTCTACGTTAGTGACCACGGGGAGTACATAGGGCAGGAGGGAATGTGGATGCGCGGGAACGTAGACTTGCCGGAAGCGTATTACTCGAATGACGGATGCCGTGTGCCGCTGCTGGTGTTTATCTCGGAAGAGCTGGAACATTTGCATCCGCATTTTGGAGAAGCCGCAGGCTGCTTGCGCGAGCATACCTCAATGACGGTTGCCCATGAACATGTGTTCCACACACTGCTGGGATTTTTTGGGATTTCCTCCCCGTATTACGATGCCAGCCTGGATTTGTCCTCTCCCCAAGCCCAGCCGTACACCGGTCCTCAGCCGCAGAACAACGGCAAGCCCTTGGAGGAAGATTGGCATTGAGCTGGAGCTCTGAGCCTCACTTGGCCTGGAAGGTCTTGATGACGGACTTGGGGTCGTCCGGGTGGGCGGCGAGCTCTGCGAAAAGGCGTTCGCGAGCGGCGAGCGCAGCCTGAAGCGCCGCATCCTCCCCGCCGTATTCGGCATCTGCAAAGTAGGCGGTGAACTGGTACCCGCGGCGGCGCAGGGAGAGCCGCCAGCCCTGGAAGGTGCTGGTCTCGTACGTGAAGCGGGCGATGTTCCTCATGTCCATGCCTCCAGCTTAGCACACCTTGCCGGCGGGGAACAGGAAAAAACTTTACAAGGGCGGGGCCTGCGGCTATGATTCGCAACGTGGACATGAGAGAATGGCGCAGCATCAAGGAATACGGGGATATCCTCTTTGAGGAGTACAACGGCATTGCCAAAATCACCATCAACCGCCCGCGCTGGCGGAATGCTTTCACACCCGACACCGTGGACGAACTGGCGGATGCCTTCGCCTACTGCCGGGACTGCCCGGATGTGCGGGTGGTCATTCTCACCGGGGCGGGGGACAAGGCCTTTTGCAGCGGGGGAGACATGAACGTGAAGGGCCACGGCGGCTATGTGGGTGCCAACGGCATGCCCCGCCTGAACATCCTCGGCGTGCAGCGGCAAATCCGCTCGCTGCCCAAGCCCGTGATTGCCATGGTGAACGGCTTTGCC
Source organism: Akkermansia sp. (assembly GCA_045616565.1). Taxonomy (GTDB): domain Bacteria; phylum Verrucomicrobiota; class Verrucomicrobiia; order Verrucomicrobiales; family Akkermansiaceae; genus Akkermansia. Next base: position 9,191 of record JAZLHB010000058.1, read on the forward strand.
ATTGGCGGCGGCCATGTGCTGCAGGTGGTGTGCGACCTCTCCATTGCCTCCGAAAACGCCGTGTTCGGGCAGACCGGGCCGCGCGTGGGCAGCTTCGACGCCGGGTTCGGCGCATCGTATTTGGCGCGTCTGGTGGGGCAGCGCAAGGCGCGTGAAATCTGGTTTCTCTGCCGCAAGTATTCCGCGCAGGAGGCCCTGCAGATGGGCCTGGTCAACAAGGTGGTGCCGCTGGAGAATTTGGAGGACGAGTGTGTGGCGTGGGCGGAGGAGATGATGCAGCACAGCGCGCTCGCCCTGCGCATGATCAAGGTTGGCCTCAACGCGGAGCTGGACGGCCAGGCCGGCATCCAGGAGCTGGCGGGAGACGCCACCATGCTCTATTACATGACCCCGGAAGCCCAGGAGGGCGGCCGCGCCTTCCTGGAAAAACGCAAACCGAATTTCGACAAATGATGAAAACATACCTTCCCCTGATTGCCGCCATGTCCGCTGTGCCCCTGCTGGCGCAGCACGCGCCGGACCGCCACGCGCTCTATGATGCCGCCGCCCCCGCGCAGGAGGTCAAGCAGCCCGCCGCCACGCAGCTCAAGCTCGCCGTGATGTCGGACACCCGCATCACCACGGACATGAAGGAGCTGCCCGCGCAAGCGCCCACCAAGGTCAAGCTGAGCGGCTGGCGCGGCGAGCGCTGCAGTTTCCAGCTGGTGGTGCAGGCCAACGGTGCCGCCAAAAACCTGCGCGTATCCACAGAGCCGCTTGCCAAAAACAACATTAGCATCCCGTTCACGGCTTCCATGGTGCGCTACACCAAGGCCGCCGGAAAGGTGGTGGCGGATATCATAGGCGATGAAAACATGTGCGACAACCCTGCGGGCGTGCTGCGCCCCATCTGGGTGCAGGTGGATATACCGCATGAACACAAGGCCGGCAACTATACCGGCAGCGTGCTGGTGATGGCTGACAATTGCCCCACTGAAGTGTGTGAAGTGGAGCTGGAGGTGCTGCTGGAAATCCTGCCGCCGCCGGACGCGTGGAAGATGCACTTCGACCTCTGGCAGCAGCCGGAGTCCGTGGCGCGCTGGCACGGCGTGAAACCCTGGAGCCCGGAGCACCTGGCCATCATGAAGCCCATGATGAAGCGTCTGGCGGACGCCGGGCAGAAGGCCATCACCTGCGCCATCATCGACGAGGCCTGGAACGGCCAGACCTATGACTGGTTCCCCTCACAGGTGGAATGGATTATGGGCGCGGACGGCCAGATGCGCTACGACTACACCGCGTTCGACACCTGGGTGGAATTCATGATGAACGAGGTGGGTATGAAGGATGCGGACATCTTCTGCTACACCATGATACCCTGGGGCATGAACATCAAATACCGGAACGAGCGTCGGGGCGCGTCCGCCTTCGACACGCTCCACCTGGACCACAAGAGCCCGGATTTCGAACGCGTCTGGGGCCACTTCCTGAAAAATTTCCGCCAGCACCTCCTGGAGAAGGGGTGGCTCAACCGCACCTGCATAGCGCTGGACGAGCGCGGCGATGACCTGGTGCGCGCCGCCATGGCCGTCATCCGCAAGTACGCGCCGGAAATCCGCATCGTCTCCTCCGTCAACAAGCCCAGCGAGGTCTCCCAGGGCGTGTACGTGCTCTCTCCCGCGCTGGAACACACCGGCATGCTCACCCCGCAGCTCAAGAAAGAGCGCGCGGAACAGGGCGGCAAGACCATTTTCTATACCTGCTGCGGCCCGCAGAAGCCCAACACCTTCACCTTCTCCCAGCCCGCGGAGGCGGAGTGGCTGCCGCTTTTTGCCGCCGCCAACCACCTGGACGGCTACTCCCGCTGGGCCTACAACTCTTGGAACCGCAATCCCTTCGAGTGCACGGATTTCGGCACCTGGCCCTCCGGCGACTGCTTCCTCGTCTACCCCGGCAACCTCTCCAGCATCCGCTTTGAGCGCATGAGAGACGGTATCGAGGAATACGAGAAGGTGCGCATCTTGCGCGAACGCGGCAACACCGAGGCCTTGGACAAAACCCTGCAGGAAATCTTCACCCTGAAAAACGCCTCCGGCACCAACCACGCGCAGGATGTGCAGCGCGCCAAGGATGCCATCCGCGCCGCCCTGTAACCGTTCCATGCCGCTATGATTATCGATACCCATTGCCATCTGGCGGATTCCAAGTACGAGGACCTGGCGCGCGTGTGCAGCGAGAGTGCCAAGCTGGGCGTAGGCCACATGGTTTCTCAGGGCACCCACCCGCGGGACTGGGAGCGCAATATCAGCCTGGCGGCGCAATTCCCGCAGCACATCAGCTCCTGCCTGGCCCTGCACCCGCTGGATTGCACGGAGGCGGAGGATGCCGATTTCGCCCGCTTGGCGGAGCTCTGCCGCAGCCACCCGCAGGCCGCCATCGGCGAGACCGGGCTGGATTACTACTGGCCCGCCCCGCAGGGCTGGAGCGAGCAGGACTACCACGCCCGCCAGCACCGTTTCCTGGAGCGCCACTTTGCGCTGGCTCAGGAGCTGGGGCTCAACATCTCTCTCCACACGCGAGACAAGGTGGGCGATACCGCCTACCCCTGTTTCAAGGATGCCTTCTCCATTGCCCGCAATTTCCCCAAGGTGCGCCCGGTGTTCCACTGCTTTATCGGCACGCGGGAACAGGCGGAAGCCGTTTTCGCGGAGCTGGACGGCATGGTGTCTTTCACCGGAATCCTCACTTTCAAGAAAACCCAGGCCGTGCAGGAGATTGCCGCCTGGTGCCCGGCGGACCGCTTTATGCTGGAGACGGATTCCCCCTACCTCTCCCCGGAACCTTTCCGCGGCCAGGTCAACTTCCCCGGCCGCACCCGCTATGTGGCGGAAAAAGTGGCCGCCCTGCGCGGTGTTCCCCTGGAGGAGATTGCCGCCCAAACCACCGCCAACGCTGCATGCTTCTTCCATTTGCCCGGTTTGACATAAAATGCCGAAGTTTAACGGCCTAGGCATAATGTGCTTGAAGATGCTGGAATCCCTCTGTTTGTTTGAGGACGATGGTTCCAACGCCACCATTAAGCTTGGTGCGGATATGACGATTGCGAAGGGTGACGACCCGTCCAACACCGCCGGCGCCCTCTACACCATGAGGGCCGAGCACCATCCAGCAGGACGGAACTGCCGTTGGCGTGACGGAAAGCAATGTGAACTACGCCAGATTCCTGCAGCACGAGGCAGGCAGCACGCTGGACTCCTCCGCCATCACCGGCACGGCAGCGCAGCATAAAGTGTATGTGGTGGTTGTGGATGTCAACAAGGCCACCCTGAACGTGGATTCCGCCCTCATGGCTGTGGAGGCAACGAATGCCAACATTATCAACACGGCTAATGAGGATAATATCCAGTTGCTCCGGATTGAGGGTGGCACCAACAACCTCACCGGTTCTGTGGACGACCTCGCCAGAATGACCCAGTTTGCGCAGGGTGTGGAAAGTTCCCTGCATATTCTGGGCACAGAGACTGCTCAAAAGGCCGGGGCGGTGGTGTTCCACGGCGCCGAGTCCGAACGCGACGTGACGATTACCGCCGCGCGGGTGGAGGGCGGTTCCGCAGATATCTTCGCCCTGGACAACGCCCGCTTCACCGTGGAATCCCACAAGATGGTCAAGGTGGAGAACGGCAACGTCACCGTGAACAACCACATCAAGACAGATACGGTTTCCACGGGTGAGACCACGGGCAGCCTCACACTCGCCAACGGTGCGGATGCCGAGGCCCTGAACGAGGTGATTGCCGCCAGCGGTGATGTGACCTTCCTGAACATGGCCGCAGAGAACAAGACTGCCCAGGGCAGCCAGACCGCCGTTTCCCTGAACAACCTGGAAATTGGCGCGGGCAAGACAGTGAGCTTCTACGAGGCCGCAGCCCCGGTCAGTGTGGGCGAGTTGGCGGAGGAAGCTTCCGTAACGGTGGTGGGTATGCTCACAGCCGGGGAAGGCGCCACGCTGAATGCGGACCTGCACATGAAGTCCGGCTCTGTCATGGATGTTTCCGGAGCCCAGGACAGCTTCGGTCTGCAGCTCGGTTGTTCCTTCACGATTGATCCGGGTGCCCAGCTGAGCGAGAATGACATGCTGGCGGTTTCCTCCCTCTCCATGGAGAACCGCTGGTATTACCTTGCCACCTCGGCGGAGCAGCTCATTATCACCGGTATCGGCGAATGGGACGGCACGAAGGGAGAGCAGCTCACTTGCGAGGACTACATGCACGTGCAGATGGATGCCGCGAATGTGTACACGAACTTGGACAAGAACCGCTACGCACTGGTGTACAACTGGGGCCAGAACGTGGGTACCTACACGGTGGCCTTGTATCTGATTCCGGAACCCGCAACCACATCCCTGAGCCTGCTGGCGCTGGCGGCCCTGGCCGCGCGCCGCCGCAGGAAGTGATGCGTATGGAATTGACAAAGCCCCCTGCTGGCAGGCTGCAAGCTTGACAGCGGGGGGCTCTTTTTATAACGTAGGGGCATGTTCTCCCTGCTGTCCGACAAGCTCGACGACGCCTTCCGCAAGCTGCGGGGCGTGAGCAACATCACAGAGTCCAATATCAAGGATGCCATGCGCGATATCCGCATGGCGCTGCTGGATGCCGATGTGGAATACTCCGTGGCGCGAGAGTTTATCGCCCATGTGAAGGAGCAGGCCATGGGTGAGAAGGTGCTCAAATCCGTGAAGCCGGGGGAGCAAATCGTCAAGATTTTCCGGGATGAGCTGGCGGACCTGCTGGGCGGTGATGCCGCAGAGCTGAACCTGGCGCCGCCCGCGCACATTCTGGTGGTGGGCCTGAACGGCGCGGGCAAGACCACCACCAGCGCCAAGCTGGCGCGCCGCCTCAAGATGGAGGGCCGCAAGCCCCTGCTCGTGGCCTGTGATTTGGTGCGCCCCGCCGCCATTGACCAGCTTGCCACCCTTGCCGCGCAGGTGGAGGTGCCCGTCTACACCCCGGATGCTGCGGAGAAGGATGTCATCCGCGTGGCCAAGGACGCCCTTAGCTGGGCGGAAGGGCAGGAGCATGACTGCATCATCTTCGATACCGCCGGACGCCAGGAGGTGGATGAGGCGCTGGTGGACGAGCTGCGCCGCCTGGCCAAGTTCCTGCAGCCGCAGGAGGCCCTGCTGGTGGCGGATGCCGCCACGGGCCAGCAGGCCGTGCGCGTGGCGCAGACCTTTGATTCCGCAGTGGGCCTCACCGGCATTATCCTCACCAAGCTGGACGGCGATGCCCGCGGCGGCGCCGCGCTTTCCATGCGCGCGGTCACGGGCAAGCCCATCAAGTACATGGGCGAGGGCGAGAAGCTGGACATGTTCGGCCCCTTTGTTCCCCAGCGCATGGCAGACCGCATCCTGGGCATGGGAGATATCGTGGGCCTGGTGGAGAAGGCGGCGGAGAAGATAGACCAGGAATCCGCCATGAACTCCATGAGCCGCATGATGAGCGGCGAGTTCAACTTCAACGATTTCCTCAACCAGATGCGCATGATGCAGAACCTGGGCCCGCTGGAGGGCCTGCTCGGCCTGCTGCCCGGGTTCAGCAAGATACGCAAGCAACTTCCGGACGATGCGCTGGACCCCAAGCGCATGAAGCGCATGGAGGCTATTGTGCTCTCCATGACCAAGGCGGAGCGCGCCAACTACAAGCTGCTCATTCCCTCCCGCCGCCGCCGTATCGCCAAGGGCTGCGGCTGCACGGAGATTGAGGTGAACCGCTTCATCAAGAACTTCAAGGATATGAAGGAGATGATGGGCGGCAAGGGCAAGATGGGCGGCATGATGAAGCAGCTCATGAAGGGGGCCGGCAAGGGCGCCGGCAAGGGTGCCCCCGCCGGCATGCCGGACCTGTCATCCCTCATGAACGGCTCCGGCGGCGGCGAAATGCCGGATATGTCCCAGCTGCCGGACCTCTCCTCGCTCATGGGAGGCGGCAGCTCAAAGATGCCGCAACCGCGCGGGCTCGGCGCGTTCTCCGGTCTTTTCCGCAAACGCAGATGAAACTCCTATCCACACTGTTGGCTGTTGCGGCGTCACTCTTCGGTCCGGCGTTTGCCCTGGTGCCGCAGGATGTGGTGGTGGTGTACAACGCGGATTCCGCGCTGAGCGCGCGCTGCACGGAGGCCTACTGCGCGCGCCGCGCCATTCCCAAGGAGAACGTGGTGGGGCTGCGTGGCATAACGGCGGCGGATATATCCCGCGCAGACTACAACCGCCTCATCATGGAACCGCTCATGGAGGAGGCCCGCGTGCGCGGCTGGCAATGGCCCGCCAATCCCAAGATGCTCGGCATGCGCAAGGCGGCCATCCTGCTCATGCCGGATATGCCCCTGCGCGTGGCCGCCGCAGCCAACCTGCCCAAGCAGCTCGCCGGCAGCGGCAACAACAGCGCCTCCCTGGATTCCGAGCTCATGAACCTCGGCTCCCTCTACCCGCTCGGCGGCCCCCTGGGCAACCCCGCTTTCAAGAAGGACGGCGATATCAGCAAGCACGATCCGCATGTGCTCTCCGTGTGCCGCATCGATGCCCCGGACGAAGCCACCATCATGCGCATGATCAACGACCCCGCAGAGGTGGAGAAGCGCGGGCTCTGGGGCTGGGCCGTGGTGGACCAGGGCGGCCCCTATGCAGAGGGAGACGCCATGTTCAAGGCCGCGGCATCCTACGCCAAGGTGCAGGGCTTCCCGCTTTTCTACGAGACCTCCCGGCAGACCATCGGTGCGGATTTCCCGCTCATGGACCATGTGGCCGTGTACTGGGGCTGGTACAACCAGCACCCCAACGGCCCCTTCGCTTCATCTGCCCCGGCTTTCCGCTTTGAAAAGGGAGCCGTGGCCTACCACCTGCACTCGTTCAGCGCGCTGTCCGTGAAACAGCCCAACCAGTGGGTGTGCGCCCTGCTGCAGCGCGGGGCCGCCGTTACCGCCGGAAACGTGGCGGAACCCTACCTGGGCGGTTGCCTGAACCCGGAAATCTTCTTTGCCCGCCTGCTGCAGGGGTACACCGTGGCGGAGGCCTCACTCATGGCCACGCCCGCCAGCTCTTGGCAGGGTGTGGTGCTGGGGGACCCCCTGTACCGCCCCTTCGCAGCCCGCAAGAACGCCCGCGCCGGGCAGAACGCCTTCACGCAGTGGCGGGAGATGTACCGCAGCGGCTCCGCCAACGTGGGCAGCATGGAAAGCATGCTCACCTCCTCCCTGCGCTCGGAGAACGCCCCCGTCCTGGCGGAAGCCTTCGCCTGGTACTGCACGGAGAATGCGCGCATGGACAAGGCGGCGGAGTATTTCCGCATGGCCTCCCAGCTCAGCAAGAACACGCGGGATTGGACCCGCAACACCCTCATGCAAATCACCGTGGAATACAGCCGCGGAGAGAAGGTTGTTGCGGAAACACTCATGAAGCGCATGCTGGAGCGGACCCTGGCCTCCCCCTACCGCAAGGCCATTGAGCAGACCGCAGATACCGTGGTGGAGCAGCGCCGCAAAGACCGTGCCGCGCAAGCCGCCGCCGCCCAGGAAGCCGCCAAGAAGCCCAAACCCGTCAAGGGCAAGAAGTGAGCAGAACCGCTCCACCTAGGGGAACTGGCCTTTTGCTGCCTCATTTTTGAGCGTGCACGGCATTTTTGGCTCGCAAAAGCGCCGCGCCGGGTGTAAAATACCGCCAGCGGGAAATTCCCCGCCCGCGCGCGTGCACGGGGGGAATACCTTTCCAAACCAGTAATACAACAACACTATGCAGTATACAACTGAAGTTGAAAACATGTGCTGCGTCAAGAAGGGCTGTAACCACGGCCCCGCACCCATCCCCCAGGAGGGTGCTTGGACGCAGTCTACCAAGATCGAGGACATCTCCGGCCTGACCCACGGCGTGGGCTGGTGCGCCCCCCAGCAGGGTGCGTGCAAGCTGACGCTCAACGTGAAGAACGGCGTTATCCAGGAGGCACTGGTGGAGACCATCGGCTGCTCCGGCATGACCCACTCCGCCGCCATGGCTTCTGAAATCCTGCCCGGCAAGACCGTGCTGGAGGCCCTGAACACGGACCTGGTGTGCGATGCCATCAACACCGCCATGCGCGAACTCTTCCTGCAGATTGTGTACGGCCGCACGCAGAGCGCCTACTCCGAGGGCGGCCTGCCCATCGGCGCCGGATTGGAAGACCTGGGCAAGGGCCTGCGCTCCCAGACCGGCACGCTCTACGGCACGCTCGCCAAGGGGCCGCGCTACCTGGAGCTCGCTGAGGGCTACATCACCAAGATCGCCCTGGACGAGAACGGCGAAATCATCGGCTACCAGTACGTCAAGATGGGACCCATGATGGAGGAAATCAAGAAGGGCGCGGATGCCAACGAGGCCGTGAAGAAGTTCACCGGCACCTACGGACGCTTCGACGGTGCCGCCAAGTACATCGACCCCCGCCACGAGTAAAGAACCACCAACACAGAAAGGATACCATTATGCCTCTTTTTGAATCATACTCCCGCCGCATCGACCAGATCACCCCGGTTCTGGCCAAGTACGGCATCAGCTCCTGCGAGGAGGCCGAGAAGGTCTGCCTTGAGAAGGGCATCGACGTGCGCGCCATCGTGCGCGGCATCCAGAACATCGCCTTCGAGAACGCCGGCTGGGCCTACACCGTGGGCGCCGCCATCGCCATCAAGAAGGGCTGCACCAAGGCCGCAGACGCTGCCGAGGCCATCGGCGAGGGCCTGCAGAGCTTCTGCATCCCCGGCTCCGTGGCAGACGACCGCAAGGTGGGCCTGGGCCACGGCAACCTGGCCGCCATGCTCCTGCGCGAGGAGACGGAATGCTTCTGCTTCCTCGCCGGCCACGAGTCCTTCGCCGCCGCTGAAGGCGCCATCGGCATCGCCCGCTCCGCCAACAAGGTGCGCCAGAAGCCTCTGCGCGTCATCCTGAACGGCCTGGGCAAGGACGCCGCCTACATCATCTCCCGCATCAACGGCTTCACCTACTGCCAGACCAAGTTCGACTACATGACCGGCAAGGTTGAGGTGGTGAAGAAGACCCCGTTCTCCGATGGTGAGCGTTCCAAGGTGAACTGCTACGGCGCGGATGATGTGCGCGAGGGTGTGGCCATCATGTGGCTGGAGGGCGTGGACGTTTCCATCACCGGCAACTCCACCAACCCCACCCGCTTCCAGCACCCCGTGGCCGGTACCTACAAGAAGGAATGCCAGCTCAAGGGCAAGAAGTACTTCTCCGTCGCCTCCGGCGGCGGCACCGGCCGGAGCCTCCACCCCCACAACATGGCCGCCGGTCCCGCCTCCTACGGCTTCACCGACACCCTGGGCCGCATGCACAGTGATGCCCAGTTCGCCGGTTCCTCCTCCGTGCCCGCGCACGTGGAGATGATGGGCCTCATCGGCATGGGCAACAACCCCATGGTGGGCGCCACCGTTTCCGTGGCCGTCGCCGTGGAGGAAGCCATGAAGAAGTAAGGCATCTGGATTTACTAAGTCAATAATAATTTGACGCCATTTGAAAAAAGCCGCCAGTTGTTTGACTGGCGGCTTTTTTGAGCGCAGCGGGGCTGGGGAGACTGTCCGTCTCCCCAGCACCCCTCTGACCAAGGGGTGAGCTTCTCGCTCTCCCCTTTGGAATCCTCTCTGCGGCACTGTCTCCGGCTATGGGGAGACGCTGCGCGCTCTCCCCAAACCCCTCTCGCGGCAGCGTGACGCTGCACCCATGTATGGAATCAAGTTGCAGCCGCAGCCCTCTTCATAGGTAAACATTAAAGGAAAACCCTTATTGCAGAGCGGGCGATAATGGAGGTATGGTGGCCTATGTCCCTTACCGTAAGGATGGGGACTGTCCACGGTATCACGCCTGCCTCGGCGTTTTATCTCGGCGTAGCGAAGACGGGTCTCTGTACCGAACCCGCCCTATGGGCGGGTGGTTGGCGTCTCACATCCATCTATCTCTGGGCGTGGCTCTGTCATTGCATATGGGATGGCAATGATTTTGGAACGCATGAATGTGAATTGCGCGGCGTGCAATTGCATGGCGTGTAATGCGCGTCCCTGTACCAAGCCCGCAGATGAGGGGCATGGATTCTGGTGATTTTTAGGGAAAAAAAGGCGCTTCACGGTTTGTTTCGGCTTGCGCACGGGGGGGCAGAAGTGCTAGAATGGTAACATACGCTAGGGGAAGCTCACCGGTTTCCGCGCACGTTCTCAAACTAAAAGCAAATCCAAAATGAAATTACGTCTCAACGCAACACTCCGTGCGGCGCTCATTGCCGCTGTCACAGCCGTAGGTTTCACATTCTCCCAAGCCGATGCGGAAATATCTTGGAATGGCAAAGCCCGGGAAAATGATTGGTTCTACACCAACAGCGGCGGTCCGTTTACGCTGCTTGACACAGAGCACGATGCCATTATGCTGACGGCAGAAAGTTCCTGTGCAAACGATACAACGACCATTGACTCCATTACTACCAAGTCTATAGCGACAGTGCGTCTGGTTCCGGGCAACCATTGGGGAAGTGGTAGAACTTTCAAGGATTTGCAGATTGAGAAAATCAAGGCGGGAACGGATGGCTTGGGTGAGGTGTTTATCAATACCCAACCCTACAATGAAACCAGCCCCGTCGATAGCTGTGTTGCAACGGTGCAAACGGTGGAAGGCACGCTGAGCGGGGTCGCCAATTATACTACGTTGACCATTGGAACCGGCGCGTCCTCCATACAGGCGAACGGAACCTTGACGAACTCCGGCGGCGTTCTCACGCTCAATGGAGCGTATGTTTTCGATCTTGAATCAGCCGCCCGTTACACCGTGAAGGAAGAGGGTGCAATCACATGGTCTGATTCCGCCAACAGTCAGGGCTTCAAGACCTCTTCCGGCTCTACCTACTATGTAATCCAGGGGGCCACGGAAGGAACCTCCTTTGCTGTTTCTTCCAAATCCGGGCAGCCTGAGATTGAGGGCTCTGCCGGCACCTATTATTTTGCGGCGGGTAATGTGACGGACTACACCAAGTTCTATGTGAAAGCGGCCACTGCAACGCTGGACCACGACTGCACCGGGCAGATGATTGTGAGCCCGGACACTGCCACGGTGACGGTGGAGAAGACGTTCTCCGGCAGTATCAACAAGGACAAGGTGGTCAATTTGACAATCAAGGACGGGGGAACGGTGATAACCACCAATCATGACGGAACCGGCTTTGTAAAGGGCGATGTGGTTATCGAGGGCGGCGGCGTTCTTCGGGTGGCAGGCCAGCACGATGCCTTCGGTTGGGGTACGACATCCACGAAGAGTATTACACTGGAGGGCTCATCCGGCAAGCTTGCCAAGATGGAGCTCAACCAAACCAGCGCCAACAGTTGCACGTTTGGCGCCATCCTAAACATGAACGGGTACGCTTCCGTGACCAGCAAGGAGGGTACTAAGGGATTCAACACTTACGAGAATTGTGCCATCAACGCCAAGAACACCAATAATCACATCGATATCTTGGATATTCGCAGAAACGGAGTGACGGTGACCGTGGAAGATGCCGGCGTGCTGGAAATCGCCACCGTGACAATAAATGCCAGCGACCACGGCGACGAAACCATCATGAAGAAAGCGGGCAAGGGAGCCCTTACCTTTACAGGCAGCGTCGAGATGCTCGGCCTGACCCAAAATGAAGGCTTTACTACATTCTCCGGGACTGCGGATTTGGACTTTTTAGACGTGAATGGCGGCACGCTTTTGCTTGCTTCCACCGGGCTGGAGATAGACACACTCAACGTGGCAAGCGGCAGCACGCTTTCTTCTGCTGCCGGGTCCTCTGCCACGGCGGCGATTACTTTTGCGGATGGCGCATCCCTCTCTGTCGGTAACGGTGGCCTGATGCTGGCGGGAGAATCCGCCATCACGCTCAGCGGCAAAATCAACTTCAGCACAAGCGCTACTGCCGGGGTGGGGGAAATCATTGTGGCCACCGGCCTGAGCAAGGAGTCTATTCACGGCATAGCCTTTGATGGGGAGGATATTGCCGTTGCCGCCGATTACCTTGTGCTGGATACCTCGCTCGCGAGCTACACGCAGCTGAAGTACAAGGACGGTGCGTTGTTGCTGGCCCGCGAGTTTAATGGTTGCTATTGGGGCAAGGACAAGGGCGACGGCACCTGGAATCTCTCTGCGGCCAACTGGGCCGCCAGTGATGGGGAGACGGCCTCCATGCCCTTCATAGACGGTCTGGATGCCTATTTCACGGCTTCCGGTAAAGGCGGCACCATCACTGTGGACGGTGCCGTCAACGTAGCAACCCTCAGCGTTTCCGGGGCGAGCTATACCTTCGTGCATGGAGACAGCCTTGCCATTACCGGCGGAATCGTGGTTTCGGAATCCGGGAATGCTGAGTTCGATGCACTCCCGGCCAGCGGTCTCCCGACCATCAGCATTGGCTCCGGCAGCTCCATGACGGTGAGCAACGGCAATATCGTTGTGCAGGCCCTCACCAACGAGGGAGCCCTCACCGTTGCCAACGGCAATCTCTCCATTAAGAACGCCGTTACCAAGGGCGGCAATGTCACGGCAACGAACCTTTACCTGGTCGGGGCGAACACTTTTGCCTCTGTACAGGTTTCCGGTGATGTTTCCGGTGCAATCAGTGGAGTTAACAGCCTCAATGTGGGCGGCACATCCAGCATCGGCTCGCTGAAGATGGTGAGCGTGCTCACCCTGACGGATGGCACGCTGAACCTGGGCACCGCCAGCGAGTTGACGGAGACAACACTTTCCGGTGCCCTCGCCGCAGGTGCGGGCGTGGGCTTGGGCTCTGTCACTATGAACAACGGGGCCTCTATCCAGAGCACCGGGGCGGTAACGGCCAGCGGCATCACTGTGAACGGAGCCGCCAATATCGGGGGTACGACCACGCTGCAGACCGGCACCGTGGCCGGCGGTACCCTGAAGGTAAACAACGGCAGTACGGTGGCAATCGCCAGTGGCAAGAGCACAACCGTTTCCGGCACGCTGGAGATGCTCTCCGGCTCCACGATGGACAACCAGGGCACGCTGGCAGTGACCGAAACGGGCCGAGTGATTGCCGGCGACGGCGTGAACCTGGGCAAAGTGGCCGCCAAGGGCACCGTTGAGGTGAACGGCGCATCCGTCTCCGCCACCGGCGGCAGCATCGCCAACCTAGATATGGGCACCGGCGATTCCCTGAATGTGACCGGTGCCTTGGCGCTCACCTCCACCACCGGCGGCAACAGCGGCACGCTCAACGTGGGCGGGGCACTCACCGCAGGCGGCGCGGTCACCATCGGCAACGTCACCGCAGGCTCGCTTGAGCTCACCGCCGACGGAAGCCTCACCGCCACCGGCACGCTGGACACCGAGTCCATCACGCTGGACCGCGTGAGCAAGACGGACCACTACCTCACTGCGGGCGCCCTCTCTGCCGCCGCCACGGATTTTGTGGTGGACAAGGCTATGGTCGCGGCCCTGGATGCAAGCGTGGGTTCCATCATCACCTTGGCGGACCTGGGCACGCAATACACCGGAGACGTCACCATCAACGGCGGCCGCTCGTTCTCGGACAAAGACCGTCGTGTGTACACCATCATGCAAGATTCCACCACGCATGACATCGTGCTCACGGTGGATGCCCAGGAAAGCGGATTCGTGTGGATCGGGCGAGAGGGCACCTTGTGGAGCACCGCCGGCAACTGGAGCGGTGGCACCGTGCCGGGCAGCGAGGACTGGGTGCAGGTGAAGAACGACGCCAACTCCCATGATATCGAGCTTGACAGTGATGCCGAAGTTTCCTATTTCTCCGTCTCTGCCACCGATGCAACCCTGCGCGGTGCTCACACCCTGGAGGTAGGCAGCGCGCTGGAGGTGAACGTGAACGGCATGCTCTACGTGGGCGACGCCAGCACCCCGACCGCGATTGAGACCCCCACCGCCACGATCAACGGCACTCTCGTTGTGCAGCCGAGGGCTGCGGTGCAGGCGGATGCCACCACCATCAACGGCGGCACCCTGAACGTGAACAACGCCACCTACATTGCCGGAACAATCGACATGGCAGGCGGCTCCCTTCGCACCTCCCTTGACTCCTTCGTCACCACCGGCCAGCTCAACGGCGACGCGGATTCCATCGTGGGCGGCCATGTGATCATCACCGGCACGGGCAGCCGCTACACCGGCGAGTATGACACAGCCTACATCGACATTGACGACGATGCGGAAGCCGTTTTGTACGCGCGCGAGGGCCTGACTCTGGGCGGGGACGGCACCGCCAAGCTGCAATACAGCGGCAACACAGCCATTGACGGCATTGATGCAGACGAGCTCACCATTCTCCTGAACGATCCCCACTCCAGCAGCATCGGCGCCACGCTCACGCTGCGGGAAAGCTCCTGGCTGGAGGAGGGCAGCGTGGAGTTCGGCATGTCCGCCATTCAGAGCGCCAAGATGCTCGGCACCGGTGCCCCGGTCATCCTGCAGGGCGACCTTACGTTGGACGACGACGCCCGGGTGGTGGTGAACCAGGACCGCGACACGGACAAGGGCAAGGTCATGCAGGTGGGCAACTTCGGCGAGACCCGCAACCTGGTGCTGGCGCGCTTCGGCTCGTACGATACCAACACGCGCAACGTGGTGCTCAATGGCGACTTGTACGCCAAGTACTTCAAGAACGCCCGCATTGAGGGTGGAGAGCTGCTGGTGGACCTGAACGACACCTACTACCAGACTGTGAGCGGCGCCACCACCCACAACGGCCGCGCCGGTGCCGGCATGCTGGATGCCGCCTTTGTGGAGCGCAACCCGCAGGCCTACGAGGACACATGGAACGGCGACCTGGCCGCCGTGATGACCGCGCTTGACAACGGGGCATACTCCGCGGGCCGGGCAGACCGCATCCTGGCCGCCATGGCCGGTGCCTCATACGCCGCCATGGGTTCCGCCTTCTCCAAGGATGTGGAGCGCCAGCTGCGCAGCATCCGCAACCGCACCACCTCCATGGGCTGCGCTGAGTGCGTGGTGAACGAGGACATGCCCTATGTGAACGCCTGGGTGAACGCCGAGGGCGAATTCCGCAAGATGAACCGTGAGAACACTCTGGCCGGGTACACCCTGAACAGCTGGGGCGCCACCCTGGGTGTGGATGTGGACTTCACCCCCCGCTTCACCGCCGGTGTGGCCTTCACCTACCTGCAGGGGGATTTCACCTCCCGCTCCGCCGATATGGGTGACGGTGACCTGGACCGCATGTACGTGAGCGCCTTTGCCCGCTACAACCGCCGCGCCTGGACCCACACCTTCGTGGGCACCTTCGGCCGTGCGGATGCCAGCCTGGACCGCACCGTGGACTACGGCCCCGGC
>JAZLHB010000059.1:0-15013 GCA_045616565.1 Akkermansia sp.
GAACAAACACAAGAGGGCGCAGAAGGACATGGATGCGCGGTGGGCGAAGAAAGGCGACGAGACGCACTACGGCTACAAGAACCATGTTGCCGCGGACGTGAAGACGAAACTCATCAGGGACTACCGGGTGACGCCCGCGACCGGCCACGACATCAGCGTGTTCGAGGACATCATCCCGGAACACACCCGCGACATCTACGCAGACTCGGCATACATGAGCGCGCCGCGCGAGGCCGCGCCGAAGGCCGAGAAGAAGCGCCCGCACATCGTCAAGCGCAAGACGAGGTACAGCGCGCCGCTGACGGGGCGGCAGAAGTATGTCAACCACGTCATCTCCAAGAAGCGCTGCCGCGTGGAGCACGTTTTCGGGCAGATCAAGCAGTTTGGCGGAGACACCGTGCGCTCCATCGGCATGGCGCGCTGCGCCGTCAGGGTGGCACTGGTCAACACCGTGTACAACATGCTCCGCTTCGCATGCCTGAAATTCCAGGCGCAGCAGGTCCTCACTGTCTGAAAATGTCGACGAACGGGGGTGAAAATGGCTTGTTTTTGCCATTTTCAGAAGTACGGGACAAAATATGACACCCAGTCCACAGTGTAGGCTTCCCATGTCGGACAGCTTCCCGGAAAAAGGGGACTAAATAGAAGTCCCCTTAGGATTTTGAATTTGAAAGTTAGCGCGCCTGATGGCGCGCGGGGTTAATCAAAGAGGTTGGGGTAGGATTTGAGGGCTACGGCCTTGGAGAGGGCGCGGATGGTTTTGCTGTCTGAGGCTTGGAGGGCCTGCTGCGCCATGGCCCGGCATTCCTCGTAATCCAGGTGGCGGATGGCGAAGCGGATGAGGGGGAGGCGGTGGGTGCCGACGGAAATTTCACTGGCGCCCAGGCCTACCAGGAGGGGCACGAGCGAGATGTCTCCCCCCATTTCACCGCAGATGGCGGTGGGGATGCCGGCCTCTATGGTGTGGCTGATGAGGCGCACCACGCCGGGGTGGGTGGGGCGGAACATGTGCGCCACGCGGTAGTTCACGCGGTCTACGGCAATGGTGTACTGGGTGAGGTCGTTTGTGCCGATGGAGAAGAAATCCACATAGTCTGTGAGCACGTTTGCCATCATGGCGGCGCTGGGCACCTCTATCATGATGCCGATGCGCATGTGCTCGTCAAAGGCCAGGCCGCGCGCGCGCAGCTCATCCCGGCACTCGTCTATGATGGCGCGGACGTCCTTGACCTCCGTAACGCCGGAGACCATGGGGAACATGACGGCGGCGCGGCCGTGGGCGGAGGCGCGCAAGATGGCGCGCAGCTGCTGCTTGAAGACCTCCGGGCGGCTGAGGGAGACACGGATGCCGCGCCAGCCGAGGAAGGGGTTCTCCTCCTTGGTGTCGGCCTTTTCAAAGGGGAGCTTGTCGCCGCCGGAATCCAGGGTGCGGAAGACGACCTCATGCGGGGCGCACTGTTCCACGAGCTCCCGGTAGTGGCGGTACTGCGCCTCCTCGTCCGGCAGGCCGGAGCCGCCGCCGAGCAGGAAGAATTCCGTGCGGTAAAGGCCCACGCCCTCTGCGCCGCAGCGCACCACGGCATCATACTCATGCACGAACTGCACGTTTGCGGCCAGGCGCACGCGGCGGCCATCACGCGTAACGGCGGGCAAATCCCGCATTTCCACGAGCGCCTGGTAGGCCTTGGCCTTTTCCGCCTGGAGGCGGCGGTAGCGGCGCTCCGTTTCCGCCGCGGGGTTGAGGATGAGCACGCCGGAGAAACCATCCAGAATCACGCGCTGTCCGGTGGTGACCTTGAGCATCATTTCCGGGATATCCACAAGCGCGGGCAGGCCGAGGGAGCGCGCCAGAATGGCGGTGTGGGACACGGCGGAGCCCACCTCTGTGGCAATGCCGAGCACGCGGGTGGTGTCCAGGTCTGCGGTGTCGCTGGGTGAGAGGTCGAACGCGGCGAGCAGGTAGGTATCCGCGCCGTTCTCCGGAGCGGGGGCGTTGGGTGCGGGGGCCATGTTGCGCAGCACGCGCTGCAGCACGTCCTCCATATCCGCCACGCGGGAGCGCAGGTAGGCGTCATCCACATGGCGCATGGCCTCCATGAAATTCTGGACCACGGCGTAGTACACGGCCTCAATGTTCTGCATGCGGCGGTCAAACTCCTTGTGCAGGGATTTCATGACCATGGAATCCCGCAGGAAGAGGAGCTGGGCATCGAAAATGGCGGCCTCCGGGTCACCGGAGACGCGTTTCATGCGCTCACGCAGGTGGTCCAGCTCCTCCTCCGTTCTGCGCAGGGCGGCCTCAAAGCGCTCCCACTCGTGGGCGGCCTCTGCGGGGCTGATGCTGCGCAGGGGCGGTGCGGAGCAACCGCGCGCCTCCACGCGCAGGGTCCCCATGGAGATGCCGGGGGAAACGGGCAACCCCTTCAAGCGGATTTCAACATCGGGTGTCATGGGACGTGGGTGTCGGGCGGGGCAAGCGGGCGGTGCGGAGCAATCACTCCTCACCGAACTTGCTGTTGACGAGTTCTTCCAATGCCTTCATTGCCTCGGTTTCGTCCTCGCCCTCCACTGACACGCTAATCACGGCGCCCCAGCCGACGGCCAGCATCATCAAACCCATGATACTCTTGCCGTCCACATTCTCGCCGTCCTTCTCCACATTGACTCCGGACTTGAACTTGGAGGCGACGCGGACGAACTGGGCTGCGGGACGGGCATGTATTCCGAGCTTGTTGAGCACTGTAAGCTGCTTGGTGATCATGTCTGTATACTACTTGGGAATTCTGTGTTCCCCGATTATACTCCAGAGGGAGGCGAATTCCAGCATTTTTTTGCAGAAAGTGCGAAATGCGGGCGCAAGCCCGCATATAACCCACATATTTTCAAGCACCAAGAATTAAAAAATGCAGGGTGGATGAAACGCGAAGCGCATCTTGGTGGTGCAGAGATATGCGGGCGGGAGATGTTACCCACCCCGCGGAGCGGGGTTGCGTGCAGAGACGTTAGGACGCGGGGTGTTCCCCAGGCTCCCGCCTGGGGCTATCATATAGCCACCCGCCCAAGGGCGGGTTGGGTTCAGCGCGCCTTCGGCGCGGAACAAATCGAACGGGAACGCCAGACTATTCCCTGTATATCGTCGTAAATTCTTTATCATTGACCGCTGTTTCGTGCAAGCGTTTTAATTTTTCATACTCGCTCGCCGCGCTTTCCTTCCGATGATGGAGCTCCTGATTTTCGATGTACCGCACAACGGTCCTTCTCAGTGAAGCGCTTACGGAAAAGAAACCATAGCCCTGCTGCCATGCGAAATCCGCGTAGCAATCGTTGAGCCCCCTGAGCCAACGGGAGGAATTCGCCTTGATGCCCCGGACTATGTCCGCCGGTGCCTGGTTCAAGGGGAAATTGCCCAACAAATGGATATGGTCGCAGGTGCCGCCAATGACGACATGGCGCACTTTGTGAGATATCGCGAGGGTAGCTATATACGCATGCAACCGCGCTTGATCGGATTCCCGGATGGTTCTCCAACCGGTATGAAACACCACATGCACATCGTGCTGATAAAACGTGTGACCCATGTTTCTCATTCTACGGGATGGCGAGTGTGGTGTCAATTGCCTAATTGCGCTTTGCGCTCGTTGCCTGGCGTAGGTGCAGAGACGTGCAACGGGAGATGTTACCCACCCCGCAGAGCGGGGTTGCGTGCAGAGACGTTAGGACGCGGGGTGTTCCCCAGGCTCCCGCCTGGGGCTATCATATAGCCACCCGCCCAAGGGCGGGTTGGGTTCAGCGCGCCTTCGGCGCGTTCCATTTCACGCGGCACTCGCCAAGGCGCCGCGTGGCGCATTTATACGGTGCGCCCGAACATGGGGATGCGCGGGGTGTTGTCCTGCGCCGGAGGCGCACGCTTCAAACCCGCCCTTGGGCGGGTGATTCAAGGATAGCCCCAGGCGGGAGCCTGGGGACGGTCCACGGTGGCACGTCTCGCCACCGAACCCCGCTTCGCGGGGTGGATTACCTCTCCCGCCGCACATCTCCGGCCGTGTTTTCCGCTATCATTGGAAAGGCGGAGCCTGCATTTGGAAAAGGCCTCTCCCCCCAAAGTGCGCGGGGTGTTGCCTTGCGCCGGAGGCGCACGCCCTGAACCCGCCCTTGGGCAGGTGATTAAAGGATAGCCCCAGGCGGGAGCCTGGGGACGGTCCACGGTGGCGCGTCTCTGCACCGAACCCCGCTCTGCGGGGTGGATGATGTCTCCCGCCCCGCGTTCTCACGCGGGGTGGTGCAGCAGGAGGGCGGCGTAGGAGCCGTCCGCATGCTCCAGGTGCGGCAGGGCCAGGTTCTCCTCCTGCAGGGAGAAATCCGGGTGGGCGGCCAGGAAGGCCTGAACCACGGCGGCATCCTCCTCTGCATCTATGGAGCAGGTGGAGTACACCAGGCGGCCGCCCAGGCGCACGGCGGCGCAGGCGTTCTCCAGAATCTGCCGCTGCAGGGCAGCCAGGCGGGTGATTTCCTCCGCGCTCAGGCGCCAGCGTGCATCCACGCGGCGCTGGAGCACGCCTGTGTTGGAGCACGGCACATCCAGCAGCACGGCATCAAACGCGCCGCGCCACTTTTCCGGGCAGGGGCGGGTCCAATCAAAGGCTTCCACGGGCACGGCGCGCCCGGCGGCGCGCTGCAGGTTCTCCCGCAGGGCGGGCAGGCGGTGCTCCTGGGCATCCGTGGCCAGGAGATCCAGCTTGCCTGCGGTGGCATAGAGCATGGCCACGGATTTGCCGCCGGGCGCGGCGCAGGCGTCCAGCACGCGCTCACCGGGCTGCGGGGCCAGGAACTGCACGCAGTAGCGGGTGGAGGGGTCAGCCATGTAGATATGGCCGGCCTCCACGGCCTGCTGCGGCACGGGGCCGGCAATGCGGAACCAGCCGGGGGCATGCGGCAGGGGCTCCCAATCCGCAGGGATGGGCTGCGGCGGGTTTTGCGGGTTGATATGGGCGCAGAGGGGTGATTGGAGCATGTTCCATTCCATGACGGCGCATGCGGTTTGCTCCCCGAAATCCCGGATCCAGCGGTCTGCGAGCCATTGCGGGCAGGAGTAGCGCAGGGCGGGCGGCAGGGTGGGCAGCTCCCGCTCGAATTCCGCGCGGCGGCGGATGGCGTTGCGCAGGATGCCGTTCACCACGCCGCGGGCGCGCTTGGGGGCCAGTGCCACGGTCTCGCACACGGCGGCGTGCTCCGCCTGGTGCATGACAAAGAGCTGGCAGAGCCCCATGAGCACCAGCCAGCGCAGCGGGTCCTCCAGCTTGCCGGGGCGCAGCCGCAGGCGCAGGTGGTCCAGCCAGGAGAGCTGGCGGATGGTATCGTAGACAATCGCCTGGAGCATGGCGCGGTCTGCGTGGGAGAGGGCGTACTGCCGGGCGGCGCGGGAGACGATGGTCTCTGCGAAAATGCCGCCCCTGCCCCAGCGCTGCAGGCCTTCCCAGGCCAGTGCGCGCACGTTTTTTTTCTTATCGGGGAGCCGGGTATTCATGAGATGGAAGAAAGGGATTCATGGAGGGGGAGCAGGCCGTTCCAGGCCAGCACGGCCCCCTGCACCGCCCCGGGCTGCGCGGGCGTGAATTCCAGCACGCCGCCCGCCGCCTCCAGGATAACGCGCGCGGCGGCGAAATCCCAGAGCGAGATGCGGTCCTCTATATACGCATCCATGCGGCCGGCGGCCACATAGCAGAGCGTGACCGCGGCGGAGCCCAGGATGCGCATCTTGCGCACCTGCGAGGAAATGTGCGCGAAACGGCGGATACCGGCCTCACCGGAGCCGTCGTGCGCGCCGTGGCCGCAGAACACGGCGGCCTGCGCCAGCCGCGTGTGCGCGGAAACGTGGATGGGGCGGCCGTTGCAGGTGGCCTGCCCGCCCGCCACGGCGGAGAACATCTCATCCTGCATGGGATCGTACACGCAGCCGAGCACCGGTTCCCCGGCCACCTGCAGGGCAATGCTCACGGCAAAGATGGGGATGCCGTAGAAGTAGTTCACGGTGCCGTCCAGCGGGTCCACAATCCAGCGGCAGAGGGCCTTTTCATCCCCAGCGGAGCCCTCTTCCCCCAGGATGGCGGAATCCGGGAAGGCGGCCAGGAGCTCACGGGTGATGAGGGCCTGGGTGTCTTTGTCCAGCCGCAGCTTGATATCATGCGCCAGTTCCTCATCCACCTGCTTGACGGAGTGGAAATGGTGGCGCAGGAAGGCGCCTGCCACGCGGGCGGCGTTCTCTGCGGCGGCCAGGTAGGGTTGCGGGGAAAAAGCGCTCATGGTTCCTGCTGTTTTGCCTTTGCCTTGGCGCGCAGCACGCTGCGGGCCTGTTCAAACACCTCGCGCGCCAGGCTGGCGGCGGCCTTCTGCAACAGGCGCGGCATCTCCCTGGAGCGCGCCACCTCAGAGGACGGGTCGTCGAACCCCATCCACACGAAAACGGCCACGCCCTTCTCCCGCGTGATCATCACAAACTGGCCGCCGTTTCCGGAGAAGGACTCGTTGAGCACCACGGAGCGGTCGTCCTGCGTGATGAACGGAGGAATGGCGGCCACGGCCTGGGCGCTCTCACGGCGTATGTATTCCGGGGCCTTCTCCGGCTCGTAGGCGTAGAGGGCGGTGCGGTTTTTGCTCCACACGGTGCTGGTGAGGCTGAGCCTGTAGCCGCGGCCCAGGTTCTGCATATCAAAGAGCAGGCGCGCCAGGTCCACCATCTTCATGCGGAAGTTTCCGGCGTACAAATCCTCCTCCTGCTCATGCTCCGGCAGCTGCAGGTCCAGGTCCAGAGACTCGAACAAGTTGCGCACCACGCCGTAGCCAATGCGCTTTCCGGTGAGCACGGCATCCTTGGAGACAATGTGCATATCCTCCCCGCCCGGCAGGCAGGCGCAGCTGAACACCAGCGGCGCCACCGCGCGGCCCGGCTGCACCTTGCGGACCCAGCGGTCCACGCCGTCCAGCGCGCTGCGGCCGCCCACAAGCGCCAGCACGTTTCCCTTGCAGCCGCGGCGGGAATCCACCACCAGCACGCAGCACTGCAGCAGGCCCGCCAGGTTGTTGTCCAGGCCGCGGCGGCGCAGGGCGGGCGGGCGGCGCAGCTTGCGCCAGGCGGTTTTCTGGGCCTGTGCGGCCTCCGGGGTGGAATCCTTGTCCAGCCAGGCGTCCGGGAATTCATGCGGGTTCTCCACGGCCACCAGGGCGGCCTCCACGGCGCGCTCCAGGTAGGTTTGGATATCCAAATCCAGGTTGGTGGCCACGGAGAGGCTGCGGTTTCCCTGCAGGAGGTCACCGCCGAGAGCTTCCAGCTCCCGGCCGGCCCAGATGGTGGGGTAGGAGCCGCTGCCGGGGGCCTCTGCGGCCGCGCCGATGTGCAGCTCGATGGGGGCCTGCACGGCGGCATCACGCTCCTCTTGGGAAATCATTCCGGCATCCAGCATGCGGTCCAGGGTCTCCCGCTTCACGGCCATGGCCTTTTCCATGCTGGCCACGGGGTTGAAGATGGAGGGGCCGCGCACCAGGCCGGCCAGGGTGGCGCATTCCACGAGGTTGAGGTTGCGCACCTCCTTGCCGAAGTAGTACGCGGCGGCGTCGCGCAGGCCGTAGCGGCTCTGCCCGAAATAGATGCGGCTGAGGTACTGGCAGAGGATGGTCTGCTTGTCGTACGCGTCTTCCACGCGCTGGGCGAGCGCCACCTCCAGCAGCTTGCGGTCCAGGGATTTGCCCTGCAGCTCAAAGACGTTTCTGGTGAGCTGCATGGTGATGGTGGAGGCCCCCTGCTTGTACTCCATGGAGGAGAGGTTGCGGAGCAGCGAGCGCACCACGGAGCTGAAGACCACGCCGCCGTGGTCGAAGAAGCTCTCGTCCTCCCGCGCCACGAAAGCGTTCACAAGGTTCTGCGGCAGCTCCTGCCAGGTGACGGGCTGCGGCAGATCCCCGGTGAGGTTGGCCACGGGCTTGCCGGAAGAATCAAAGAGCACGCTGGCGCCGCCGCCGCGCACCACCTCCGCCGTGTCATAGTCACGTGCGCGCAGGTTGTAGCTCACGGCCACGGCCAGCAGGGCTGCGAACAAGAGGCCGAGCAGCACGCAGAGCGCCGCCATTTGGCGCCTGCCGATGCGGAACACGCGGTACCAGCCCTTGCGGCGGTTCTCCTCCTTGGAATAAAACATGCGTCAGGCTTGGGCTGGGGCTGGCTGCGGGGCGGGCTTGGATTCCTGCGGGGCACGCTCCATGAGCTCGCGCACGTTCGGCGGGGCGCTCCAGCCGGGGAATTCTTCCCGCAGGGAATCGCCGTAGGGCTTGGCTTCCCCCTCCTTGCCGCACTTGAGCAGCGCGCAGGTGATTTTGTAGAGCGCCAGGGGCTTGAGCTCCTTGTCGCTCACCACATTGGCCGTGCGGCCGTAGTACTTGGCGGCGTCCGCGTACTTGCCCTCTGAGTACCAGGCGTCTCCCATGGTGAGGAAGAGGGAGGACTTGATGGGGCCGTCTATGCCCATGGCAATGGCTTCCTCGCACACCTTCTTGGCCTCCTCCGTGCGGCAGAGCGCCACCAGCAGCTGGGCTTCGTCGCACATGCCCTCCGCCTTGCGGTAGGGCTGGGTTTCCATGGAGACGTAGAACTGCGCGGCCTCCAGGCCGGCCTGGTACTGGCGCAGCTCCAGGCGGGTCTTGGCAAGGGTTTTCCAGACGATGGGCTCCACCTTGGCGCGCTCGTACTGCTTGCCGTCCGCCGCGGTGTACTTCTCTCGCGGCTCGCGCAGCAGGGCATCCGTGAGGAAGGTGTGGGCGTCCGGGTAGTTGTGGGCCTGGAAGCAGGACCAGCCGCACCAGCGCAGGATGGCGGGCGGCAGGCCCTCGTAGGTGGAGGGGTTGCCCGCCTTGAGCTCCTTGAGGGACTGGCGCAGGTTGTCCGTGTCCTTCATCTTGAAATAGCACTGCACCAGGCGCAAATCCACCAGGGAGGCGTATTGCTCCGCGTTCATGGTGCGGGCCTCCTGGAAGTGGGGCACGGCCTTGGCGGGGTCGGAATCGTAGAGGGCGCAGGCAATGTTGTAGTGCGCCTCCGCCACGGCGGCGGGCTTGTCGTGCCCGCCGCGCTGCACGAGCTCCCGGTAGAACTTGATGAGCCCCTCATAGTACTGCACCATGCGCTTGGAATCCGTATTGGCGCAGGCTTGGGCGGCCTTCTGGTAGCACACGGCGCAGGCTTCGGACTGCGGGTAGTCGCGTATCACGCGGTCGAAATCCGCCAGGGCCTGGGTAGCGCGGTGGGTCTTGGCGTAGTGGGCGCCGCGCATGGCCAGGGCATCCGGCACGCGGGCGTCCTGCGGGTAGGTGGTGATGAAATGCTCCAGGGCGGGCAGCGGGTCGTAGTTGTCGCCCTGGGCGGCGGTCCAGGCCTTCTTGTACACGGTATCCGCGCGGAGCACCTCCGGGATCTGGTCCATGTGCAGGGCCTCGAACTGGCGCGCGGCGGCATCCGCATCGAAAAGCATGAGGCGGTCTGCGTACATGAGGCGCACCAGGTCCACGCAAGGCAGGTCTGCGGTGGGGGTGCCGGCTGCGGCGTAGGTTCCCAGGTACTTTTCCGCCATGTGGAAGAAGTTCTGCCCCTTGACCTGCTGGGCGCAGATGATGCGGCGGTAGCCTGCATCCGCGGCCAGGGCGGTGTTGGGCTGGGCCTTCTCTGCGGCGGAGAACCAATCCACCGCGCGCTCGTACTGCTTGAGCTCCAGGCAGCTCTGGCCCACAATGACGGCGCGGCGCGCCTCCTTGGCGGCGTCGTCCGGCGCGGCGGCCTTGGTGGAATCCGCCAGGCGCACCACCTCATCATACTTGTGCTCCTTGAAAAGGGCCACCATGCGCTCCAGCTGGGCCTCTGCGGCATACTTGGCCATGCCGGGCATGCCGGTGAGCTTGGCGTAGAGCTGCTGGGATTCCTCATTCTCACCCAGGCGGGCGGCCAGGCGGGCGGCCTGCAGCGTGGCCTTGCCGGCAATCTCCGCATCCAGCCCGGGCATGCCCAGCAGGTTGCGGAACTGTGCGTACGCCGCGCTGTCGTCCCCATCCTCCACCTTCATCTGCGCTATGGCAAACGCGGCGGATTGGCGGAGCAGCGGTTTCACGCCCTTGAGCACCTGCAGGCTGCGGAAGGTCTCCTCCGCGTCCTTGCGGCGGCCCATCTGCATCTGCACGTTGCCGCAGCGGTACATGGCATCATGCCGCAGCTCCTGGCGCTGGGTTTCCCGCACGGCAATGCGGTAGAAGCCCAGGGCCTTGTCCCACATCATGCGCTCGTTGGCCTGGGTTGCCAGCTTGTAGGCGGCGGAGGCGGCGTACTCGCCGTGGAAGGTGTTGGCCAGCACGCCGAGCTTGGCGTTGGAGGCCGCCAGGTCCCCGGCTTCCGCCAGGCAGAGAGCCTGGTAGTACATGGCCTTCTGGCGCTGGTTGGAGTTGGCGTAGCGCTGCGCGTACTCGCCGAAAAGCTCTGCCGCGCGCCGCATGGATGCCGCGCGGTCCGCGGGGTCGTGCAGGGTGCGGGCCTGGGCGTAGAGCTGCTCTGCTATGGCGAAGGAATCCGCCTGCATGTCCGCCTGCAGCGGGGCGCCGTACTGCGCGTGCAGCGGGGCCGCCAGGGCGGCGAGCGCCAGGGTGGGAAGGATGGCTTTCTTCATGGTGGATAAATGGGGGAAAGGGGTTACTTGGCGGCGGGTTGCGCTTCCGGCATCTTGCTGGAGAAGGATACGTTCCACACGCCGGCCTGCGTGCAGGTGGTGATGACATCCGCCATCTTCTGCCACGGCATGCCGGCATCCCCGCGCAGACGCACCGGCACGTTCTCGTTCACCTTCACCATGCGCTGCAGCATGTGCAGGAGCGCATCGCGCGTGAAGACCTCGCGGTCTATGGTGATGACGAGCTCGCCGTTCTCCTCGCGGGCGTTGATGATGATTTCGTCGATGGCGCGGGAGGTTTCCTCGGAGGTCTTGGGCGCGGTGGGCACCTTCACCTTCAGGTCCTGCTCGTTGAGGATGATTTTCTGGGTCACCACAAAGAAGATGAGCAGCAGGAACACCACATCCAGCAGCGGTGCAAGCTGGAAACCGATGGGCTCCGGGATTTTGCTGGTGAACTTCATGCCCTGCGCGCGTTATTCGTCCTCATCCATGCGCTCGTGGCCGCGGCCCAGGCGGTAGGTGCCGCTCAGGCGCCGCTCATGGTCCATCTGCACGGAAATGACCGTGAGGATATGCGTGATGGCCACCTCCATATCCGTGATGCGCTTCTGGATGCGGCTGCGGAAGAACACATACGCCGCCACGCTGGGAATGGCCAGCACCAGGCCGCCCACCGTGGTGATCATGGCCTCTGCAATGCCGCCCGCCATCTGCATCTGCTTCACGCCCTCGAAATTGCCCGCCGCCATTTCCATGAAGGCGCGCATCATGCCCACCACCGTGCCCAGCAGGCCTATCATGGGGGCAATGGCGCCAATGTCAGACAGCCAGTTGATCTGGCGGGTGAGGATGTTCGCCTGGCGGGAGCCCTCCGCCGTGGCCACCTCTCGCACCTCCTCAATGCCGGCGCGCGGGTTGCGCTGCATGAACAGCACTATCACGTGCATGGTGCGCGCAAAGCTGGAGCCGTCCCGCTCGCACATGCCCAAAATGGTGGAGTAGTCCTTGTGCCGGAAGCGGTTCTCCACCTCCAGCACCATCTTCACAGGAAGCACCGCCGCCTCCCGCGTGGTCCACAGGCACACCAGGAACACCATCAGCGCCACCACAGACAAAAACAGCAGCGGCCACATCAGCGGCCCGCCCTTCTCGAAAAGATCCAGCAGCCCCCAGTCTGTCTGCGCGGCCGCCTGTGCTAGTAAACTCGCGTGCATATCCGTACGCGCGTATTATACCCGCCCCGCTCCGCTTTTCAAGGCAGATAAGCGTCTGCACCGCATTTTTGCACACATTTTTTCATTTTCGGCAAAAAAAAGGCTTGACTGCATGCCGCATGCGGGTATACTTTCCCTGCACCAAGTGCAATCAACCTTGCTCGGTTGGCGGAACTGGTAGACGCGTTAGACTAAGGATCTAATGGAGCGATCCGTGGGGGTTCGAGTCCCCCATCGAGCATCTGAAGGGAGCGGCTGAAAAGCCGCTCCTTTTTTGTACCCTCCGCTGCGCCATGCCGGGGGCGGGCGCATGTAGCGCGGCAAGAACAATCGGTTGCCATTCACCCCGGAAAACGCTCTACTGGCAGGCGCTATGCATTACAAACTCCTGCCACACCTGTGGTACACCATCAGCTCCACGGCGGATTGCGATGTGGAATGCTCCAACGGCATTTCCATTCACCTGCCCGCCAATTTCCAGCATTTCCTCTTTGCGGACATGGAATCCATCGATGTCTCCGGGGAGGCCACCGTCACCCAGAACCCGCCGAACTTCACCCCCTACTCCGAATCGCGCGGCGAGGAATGGACCGCAGACCTCCGCATAGGCCACGCCGCTGCGGATGCCGTGGCAGCAGTCTGCACCCTCACGCTGGGTGACCTTGCCCAGGGCGGCTCGCTCACGGATTCCAACGGCCAGGGCGTAGAACTGGACGCCCCGCACGCCTACGCCACAGGGCACGTGGATATTGCGGATGCCACGGAGGCCGCGGCACTTTATTTCACCGCAGGGGAAGATGAGATTGAGATTGATTTCCCGGCCGCGCCTCAGACGGAGGACCATGCGGAAGCCACGCCGATTGCAGACTTCGCGGAACGCACGAAATTCACGATGGATGCCTATTTGGGAGATAGCAATGTGGGCGGCTGGTATCCTACCGAACAGCAAACGCCGCCAGCTACGCTTGCAGAGCTGGCGTCTCTCATGAACCAAGAGTGGAGCGGGCAGCGCGTACTGAACGCCTCTGTTTCCGGTGAAAAGATTGTACTGACCGCCCTGTCTCAATACCACGGGCAACAGGTCTCCATCCGCAGGGAGGATTATGACGGCTATGTGTTCCCCTTTGAGGGTGATGAAATAATCCTTTCCGGCGGCACGAACGCCCGCACGCCGCAGGACGTGGTGGATATCCTCAATGCCAACGAAGATTGCCCCGCCGCGGCCGTGCTGGACGAGGACGAACAGGGCATCACCCTCACCGCCAAGGAATACGGCGTGGATTACGAGCTGTCCGAGGACGGAAACCTTTTCTCAAACCCGCAGGGCATGAGCGGAGCGCACGGCGACTACACCATTGCCGAACTGCTGGAGGCCATCAGCGGCGAGTTCACGGACATCACCGCCGCAGCGGGAACCGCAGAGGGCACCATCACCCTTACCGCCGGCACCGCGGGCAAGGCCGCAAACGCCATCACCTACACCGCAACAGGTTGCTTCGGCAGCGGCACCACCCGCCAGGGCTCCACCACGCGCGGCAAGGATGCCGTGGAGCAGACGGAATACAAGATTTACCTCAACGGCAATGAGTTTACAGGCGGCGCACCCGCAGCCCCCGTGCCGGAACCGCTGGGCACCACCACCACGCTGAAACACGGCCACGTCTACACGCTCGCCTTGGAGGAAGACGCAGACCTCTCCGCGCTTGGCGTGGAGCCCAACGCCACCGCCGAGCTGTGGATTGACTACACGGCGGGGAGCGTTACGTGGCCTGGCGATTGGGCGTGGACGAAAAACGCAGCACCGTCCACCCTGGTGCAGGGGCGGTATTTTGTCCGCCTTTTTAATGACGGCAATATCACAATAAGCAACCTTTATCTTTCTTACACAAATGAGTAGCATTCACATTAACGATTACAGCGTAGCCGTAGACCCGACTCCCACCGATGGAAGCTCAAACGCGGTTTCAAGCGGAGGAGTCTTCACCTCTCTGGGTAATTATATGCCACTAGCGGGCGATATAACCAGTACGGGGCGCGTCACGTTTGAATCATGGGATACTGACAAACCGGCTGTCGTCTCGCATTCGTATGGGTTTTACCAAGACAACTCCTGGTTTGGTCCGCCGAAAGCAATGACAGTTTGGAGCAACAACGCACAGAGTGGCAGCCCGTTAGGCTCATCACGAAGCATCGGTATTTGCGCCACCGCTAGAGCCTGTCTTTTCGTAGGCGAGCCTGCACAAGTTAGTGCGGACTACGGTTCAATAGTTATCGGGATACACAGGCCGGAAGCGAAATGGGACGCCGCGACACATGGGAGTGCATACATTTATCACCGCGCTGAGAAAGGCACAGGCAGCAACTTTACATTCTTCGAGGTGGATTTCGGTAATATCGCGTACCCCACAAGATTGGTCGGAACAAGCGTTTCATTGGTGGTCAAGGGTGCTGCTGGCGAAACGGATACCGTGCTGGAGCTGGATGCTGACAAATTGCAGAAACTGAAAGATTTTATTGAAACATTGTGAAGACATACGCTAAACTGGAAGATGGTGCGCTCCGCCTGATGGAGCGCGTGCCGAATATCAGCAACCCCACGGATGCTCAGCGCGCCGCATTCGCAGCCGCCAACGGATACAAGGAGCTTCGCCGCACCACGCAGCCAGGCCGCTACTACGCGCAGGGCTGGCATGAAACCGCAAAGCTCATCACGGAAACGTGGACCCCGTGGGAGCTGGATACAGCCAAGGCGGCCGCGCTTGCAGAGGTGCAGAACCGCCTGGATGCCGTGCTGGACGCACGTGCAACTGTGCCTTGCGAGGGATTTGAAGCGGGCATCGTGTACGACCGCAACGCGCTTATCAACGCAAGCGGGCTTGCGGCAGGGGATGTGTTCATTGACGCGGCGGACGGGCTGCACACGCTCACTGCGGAGGATGTGGCAGCTGTCACCGCCGCGCTGAAAGGATACCGCCAGGGCCTGTACGCCCAAGCCACCCAAAGCCGCGCCGCCATAGCCGCCGCCCAAACCGTGGACGACCTGCCGCAGGATTGACACCCCCGCCCCTGCCGCACCGCGCCGCCTGTTCCAACCGGAACAGG
>JAZLHB010000060.1:0-10811 GCA_045616565.1 Akkermansia sp.
GGGGACAAAATAGAACCCCCCTCCCGCCTTTACACCAAGGCCCGTCCGGCACCCGCGGGACGCACCGTTTTCTCTTGAGCTCCTGCAATATATGACCCTGCGCACCCCGGCCGGGCACCCCAAATTCCCGGCATTGGCAGATGCAATTCTCATGCATAAAAGGGCCAACAATCTGGCGCTAATCCACGCCAGCGGCGCAGGAAGCCCTTGACAAACGTACGGCACAATGGTAGAAGTGCGGGTGGTAAGGGAGATACCCATGAGTGCCATTGCAAAAACAAAGACCGTTTCACCGCGCGGCGGCAATCTGATTGCCACGCTCTGGTGGCGTGTGCTCGCCCCATTCCACAAGGGAAAGGGAGGAACCGAGTACGAAATTCCCGATGAAGCAATGGCTAATCTGCTTCACGAGTTGAAGAACCCGACACCCGCACCCGAGAGATGCGTGCAGTCACTGCGCGAAGTGTTGAAGAACACAAATCTCTAAGAGCATGCCAGCAGAGCGACATGTCATGGGGCTGGAATGGGAATACGCCCTACCGCCGAAAGTAATCAGGAGCGCTTTTCATTGTCGGAACGAGGCGTGCTCCGCATTCTACAGCGACGAAGCGGAACGCTATCACTCCATTGGCGCTGCTTGCATTATAACTGCGTGGAAAAGCGCGGCACATGACGATGTGGCGGGATTCGTGACCTTTGCCCCCAACGGTTTGCGCGGGCAAAAGTACAGCACAGCAGTCGAAAGGGAATTGGGGCCGGACTACTCAATGGACGGCAAATCGCTGCCGTGCTGGTTCATCGGTCAGTTGGCGCGCGCGGATTCCCCGGAATTGCGAGGATTGGGCAAGAGCCTGGTATGGCTCGCCATTATGGATATTGTGCAGAGAGCCCGCCATGGCGCGGGTTCGTGCATCATGATTGAAGCGGAGCAGCGCCCGCTTGTCGATTTTTACATTCGTGAATTTGGCTTCACTCCCCTATATCCCAATCTGGAAACTTGGAAGGAGGTAGGTGTGCGCGGCGGTGGAAAAATGCTGTTGTATCTAACGTTGGAAAAAGCCTCAGCAATCATACGACAGGCGGGAATAGCCATCTGCGATTAAGTATGAACGTCCGGCATCCGCCGGACGGGTCGTTTTTTCTTGCGCTCCCAGGGCTGGAATGGTACAATGCAGCAGCGAACTCTATAAAAAAACACCATGAAAAAAACATTGTTCCTTTCTTTTCTGTTAGCCGTGGCCACACCCATGCTCCAGGCGAATGTGGATGGCGACACCATTGTCGAAGGGGCCACCCATACAGAACCCCTTGAGCCCAAAGGTGATACAACATTTTACGGTGTAATCAGCGAAGGCGGCACTGCGGAGAACGGCCACATCACTCTCTCCAAAAGCGAGCAATCCATGCCCTACCGTGTCAAAGCAGTGTGCGGGGGTGCCGGTGCTGCGGCAGAGAACAATTATCTCCACGCCACGAATGCAACGGTTACATCCATCATTGTCGGCGGCTCCGCTTCCAAGGACGCAGCCAACAACAACACCGTTGTCCTGGACAATGTTCGGGGCAAGGAGGATGGTCTGCCTCATGCGTATGCAGCTATGGCAAAAGGAACCGCCGACAACAACACCCTCATCATTGCCGGCGGCGTGCTGGGTGACATTTGCGGCACAGACACCCTCATGGAAGCCACCAACACCCACGTGATCCTGGTGGGCACGGGGCCCTTCTACGATGTGAAGGACGGCAACACCACCCACCGCATCTGGGGCAAGGAGATGAGCCTGGGGTACGTTATAGGCAACAACAGCTACCAGGGCATGGCAAACTCCACCGCCATGCTGGATGTGTACGGCACCGGAATCACGGCGGCGAACATCGGCGGCTTCACGGGCATCCAGTTCGACCTGTGCCCGTGCCTGCAGCCGGGCATGACCATCATCACGCTCAACGGCGGGGAGGTGACGAACCTGACCGGGGTGGCCATCTCCCTGGAGCCCAAGGGCAGCAGCACCCACCTGCAGCAAGGAGACCAGGTGACGCTCATCAAGACCAACGGCACCATCACCGGGGTGGACACCAAGGCCATCACCTTCAAGAGCGGCAACTTCTCCAAGTTCACGGGCAGCGTCACGCTTTCAGAGGACCAGACCGCGCTCATCCTCACGGTGGATTTCATCGGGAACGACCCGATTGGGCCGGAGAGGGACCCCCTCACGGAGCCGTCATCCGTGAAGAGCGTGCTGGAGACACGCGCCAACGCCATGGCGCTGGTGAACGGCGGGGCGGATTTCCTGGTGAGCAACGGCATCTGGCAGGTGCGCCGCGCGGCAGCCGCCGGCAGCAGGCAGGATGCGGGCGTCTCCCTGCCCTTCGTGGCGGTGGGCGGCTCCTCCCTGCGGCATGAGACCGGCTCCCACATCAAGGCCAACGGCATGAACCTGGCCGTGGGTATTGCCCGCCAGGTGAACTCCCACGCCATCGGCGCCGCCTTCGAGTACGGCTTCAGCAACTACGACAGCTATGTGGACAGCCTGCACGCCAGCGGAAAGAGCAAGGCCTGGGGCGCAGCCCTGCTGGGAGATTGGAATCTGGGCGCCGGCTGGCACATGGACACCACCGCCCGCGTGGGCAAGGTGCGCAACAGCTACAGCGCAAGCATTGACGGCCCGGTGAGCTACAATGAAAGCTCCACCTACGCCGGGGCCTCCATCGGTTTCGGCTACATGCAGAAGGCCGGTGAGAACGGCGCGTTCGACACCTACCTGCGCTACCTCTACAGCCATGTGAACGGCGGCAACGCCACCATCTCCGGCGGCCGCCACGCCCATTTCCGCGGCGTGAACTCCAACCGCACCGTGCTGGGCACCCGCTATGTGCATGAGCTCAACACCACCACCCGCGCATACGCCGGGGCCGGCTGGATGCAGCAGTACGGCTGCGGCGCCCACGGCAACGTGGACGGCTACACGGGCCCCTCCCCCTCCCTGGGCGGCGCGAGCGGCCTCTTTGAGCTGGGCCTGCAGTACACACCCGCCGGCGGCAAGGGCATTGGCGTGGATGTGAACGTGACAGGCTGGGTGGGCACACAGCGCGGTATTTCCGGCGGCATCGGCCTGCGATACGCGTTCTAAGCCCGCGCACCTTCCCTTGCTTTTCACAGCCGCCCGGCATTGCAGCCGGGCGGCTTTTTTGCTTGCTTCCGGAAGTGTCATGCGGTAAGGTAGCAGGCAATGAAAATACATTTTTGCGGAGCGGCGGAGACAACAACGGGGTCCCAGCATTTGCTGGAGATTAACGGCATGCGCGTGCTGCTGGATTGCGGCATGTACCAGGGACACCGACAGGACGAGTTGCGCATCAACCGGGATTTCCCGTACTTCGACCCCGCCAAGGTGGATGCCGTGGTGCTTTCCCACGCGCACATCGACCACTCCGGCAACCTGCCCAACCTGGTGAAGAAGGGATTCAAGGGCTTTATCTTCTGCACGGACGCCACGCGCGACCTCTGCCAAGTGATGCTCGCGGACGCGGCGCGCATTCAGGAGAGCGACTGCAAATTCCTCAACAAGATGGACAAGCGCAAGGGCGGCAGCGGCAACGTGGCACAGGTGATCTACACCGAGCAGGACGCGGAAGCCTGCCTGCGCAAATTCATCGGCATCAACTATGACACCCCCTTCCCCATCCTGCCGGGAATCACCATGACCCTCATTGATGCCGGGCACATCCTGGGTGCATCCCAGGTGCTGCTGGAGTTCGACGACGAGGACGACGGCAAGCACAAGCGCCTGCTGTTCTCCGGAGACGTGGGGCGCGGCAACAACGAGCTTCTGCGCGATCCCGTGCCGGTGGAGAACGTGGATATCATGCTCATGGAATGCACCTACGGCGGGCGGCACCACGAGGCGCCCACGCGCAGCGACGAGCTGTTCTGCCGCACCATCCGCGAGGCGATGGGGCGCGGCGGCAACGTGTACATTCCCTCCTTTGCGGTGGAGCGCACGCAGCAGCTGCTCTACCTGCTCAACCGCGCCTACAAGAACGGTACGCTCCGGGATTTCTACCCCGTGTATGTGGACAGCCCCATGGCGGTGAGCGCCACGGAAATTTTCCGCCTGCACCCGGAATGTTTCAACAAGGAGGTGTACAACTTCCTCTTCGAGGAGCGGGACCCCTTCGGTTTCGAGCAGCTCCACATGGTGCGCTCCGTCTCCGAATCCCAGAAAATCAACAACCTGCGGGAGAAGGCCATCATCATCTCCGCATCCGGCATGTGTGAGGCCGGCCGCATCCTCCACCACCTCAAGAACGGCATCTCACAGCCAAACAACACCGTCCTTTTCGTCGGCTACTGCGCCGCAAACACCCTCGGCCGCCGCATCATGTCCGGCGCGCGTGAGGTCTCCATCCTCGGTGACATGTACCCCGTGCGGGCCCGCGTGCAGTCGCTTGATTCCTTCTCCGGCCATGCAGACCACGATGAGCTGCTGCGCTACTTCCAAGCCACCGGCGGCCGCAAGGGCATGGTGTACCTGGTGCACGGCGAAAAGGAGTGCACCACCGCCATGAAGGAAGCCCTGCAGGAAATTCACGATGGAGAGGTCCACGTGGCGCACCTCAACACCACGGTGACATGCTGACGAGCCGCCGCATCTTGCTCACGCTGGCGCTGGGGGCAGCCCTGTGCAGCTGTGATACCCAGTACAGCCACGCCACCCCGGAGGCCGCGCGGGAGCTCGCACAGCTCATGCAGGAAATCCAGGAAGCCCCCGCCTCCAGTGAGGGCGAGCGCTTGTTCCCTGACTGGGAGGCGGTGGCGGAGTTCCAGCAGCTCTATGAACGCTTCCAGGATGCGGACGACACGCGGCTCACCACTCCCGGCGGCGTGAGCATCCTGCACGCCGCATGCTTCTTCAAGAAGCCGGAGCTGGCGCGCTGCCTTCTGGCGGATGGCGCAGACCCCAACGCCGCCACGGAAAGCGGGCTCACCCCGCTCTCCCTCGCCGTGGGGTCCGGCATTGCCGGCGGTGATGACGAGGAGGCCGTGCTGCAACTGGTGGAAACGCTGCGCCGCGCAGGGGTGCAACCCGCAGCGGAAGCCTTGGTGGAGGCCTCCAACGCCGCTTGCTCCCGCCAACCGCGCGAGCGCGTGTTCGCCGCGCTGCTGGACCTGGGCTGCCCGCCGGGCGAAAAGAGCGTCTTCCTCACCGTCCTGAACGGCTGGCACGCCCTGCTGCTGCGGCAGGAGGCCTTTGTGAAAACCATGCCGCAAGAGAGCGTGGATGAACTCGTCACCGTTGTGGCAGCCTGCTATGAGGGCGATTGCTCGCCCATCATCGACACCCTGGTGCAGTGGTGCCCGAACGTGGGCAGACAGGCGCTGGACAGCGCGCTCAGGAGCGCCGCCAACGCCGCGGGGATTTCCCCGGATGCGGAGACGCTCGCGGGTGCCGTGCGCACCAGCGAATGCCTGCTGCGCCTGGGTGCAAACCCCAATGCGGAGGGAGAGGACGAGCCGAGCGCGGCGGATATCATCTGCGCCGTGCCCGCCTGGGCGGATGCCCTGAAACGCGCGGGATACGATATCAAGCCCAATCCCGCCGCCTTCACGGAGGGGGAGGAGCTGCACCACCAGGTGATACGCGCAGACATGCTGCGGCGTGGGCTTCCCGCCGGGGATGCGGAGGCGTTCAACCGCGTGGCCGCCCTGCTCTCGGAAACGCACGAGGGCATGGATTGCTGCTGCGAGCACAACATCGTCAGCAGTGCCCTGTGCGTACTGCTGCGCACGGACCCGCAGAAAACCTCCGCATGCATCACAGCCCTGCCCGTCTGGCGTGATTTTGATTCATGGGAAAAGTCCGGCGGCTCCAACCTGCTGCCCGCCATGGCGGATGCCATACTGGAGAACGGCCTGGCGCTCTCCCTGCCGCCGCAACAGGTCTGCCGCATTGCGGAGGAAATGAACTCCCGAGGCATGCTGGAGGAGGCTTGCAGCCTCCTTTCCCTGCTGGGCGCCACGCCCACCCAAGAGGCTGCAGACACCCTGCAACGCTTGGCGGACGATGCCGCGCGCCCTGCCCTGCAGGCGGGTGCCGCGTGCGCGCAACTGGCCCGCGCGGGGCTGCCGCTGCCGGAGGAATACGCCGTGGAGCACTGGGTGGCAGACCACCCGGCCTGCGCCCAGGCACCCGCCGTGCAAACCGCGCTCCTGCTCACCTCCACCGTCAGGCTCTGGGCCGGGGAGATGAGCAGGGATGAGCAGCAGCAGCTCCTTCAAGCCATGCGCGATATCGGCGCTGCGGAGGCTGCGGAGAAATACGCCGCCATCATCAAATCCCTGAACAACCCGGACGCGCTGGATGATATAGAGGGCGGCAACCAGGAATGGAAATTCCTTCTCAAGGCGAAATTGGCCGACTTCATCCTTGCCCACAAGGATGAATTTTAACCAAAGCATCAAAGTAACAAGGAGCCGGTCACTCCGCATTCTTTTTGACTTGACAAAAACACATGCTTCGCATAGTGTTTTTCATCATGCCACGCAAGCCAGCAAATGCGTTTGAAAGAAAGAAGCACGTCTACCTAGCCCCGGAATTCGAGGAGCTCATCAAGGATGCCATGCGCTTCTTCAACGGCACACCGGTACACACCCTTCCACCACCCAAGAGATTTCTGGGCGAGGGAGTGTACGCAATCTATTACATTGGCAAAAACGCTTTGTACAAGCCCATCTACGCTGCAAACCGTGTAACATACCAGCTGCCCATATATGTCGGAAAAGCTGTTCCCAAAGGTTGGAGACAATCAAGGGCAACTGAGACAAAGCAATCAACGGCTCTTTTCTCCAGGCTATCACAACACGCCAATAGCATTAACGAGATTCACAATCTTCAGCAGGGGGATTTCATGTGCCGTTTTATGATTATGGAGGGTGCTACATCCGCCATGATTAGCACTGTAGAAGCAGCCCTGATTAATCACTATCACCCGGTTTGGAATAGCTGCATTGACGGGTTTGGCAACCATGATCCAGGCAAAGGACGATACAACCAAGCCAAATCAGATTGGGACATCTTGCATCCAGGACGGAAGTGGGCAGACAAATGCGCTGGCTCAGCTCATTCCGCAGTTGACATTACAAAGAGAATCGAGCAATTTTGGACAAGTCTTAATTTCTGATGGTTGCCTCTCTAGAACTTTTTTCCGGGGCAGGCGGGCTCGCCAAAGGCATCGAACTCGCCGGGGCGGAACATGTGGGGTTCGTGGAATTCAACCACGACGCTTGCGAGACCTTGCGACTCAATAACAAGGTGGAGCTCGTCAACGAAGTTGATGTCAGACAATTTGATTTCCGCTCCTTGCCTGTTGTCGATTTTATTGCCGGCGGCCCTCCGTGCCAACCCTTTTCCATGGCTGGCAAGGCCTTAGGCTACAACGACACTCGCGACATGTTTCCCCAAGCAGTCAGAGCTATCAAGGAAAGGACGCCCAAGGCTTTCATGTTCGAAAATGTCAAGGGGCTTCTCCGGCCCGTGTTCTCCGATTACTTTGAGTTCATCCTCAAACAACTTACCTACCCGGAGTATGAATTGCAGGGAAACGACTGGATGCAAGACTTGAACGCCTTGCGGGAAATTGACAAGTCAGCAAAGTACGGAGGACTGAAATACAATGTCCAGTACAAACTACTCAATGCCGCCGACTATGGCATTCCGCAAAAACGTGAGCGCGTCATCATCGTTGGCATTCGCAGCGATATTCAAACAGATTGGAGTTTCCCCAAACAAACGCACTCCCGCGATGCCCTCTATTGGGATAAGTACGTTACTGGCCAATACTGGAAGCGACATGGCATTGAACCGACCGAACATGATTTGCGGGCCAAAGCAACCATCAAGGAAAGCCTTTGCTGCAAATACGGTTTATTCCCCCCCCCTCATAAGCCCTGGCTGACAGTAAGAGACGCTATCGAGGGCTTGGGAGAGCCTACCAACTCCGGCTCGCACCAGCTTCGCCCCGGGGCCCGGACTTATCCCGGGCATACAGGCAGCGAAATTGATGAACCTGCGAAAACGATAAAGGCGGGTGCCCACGGTGTTCCCGGAGGCGAAAACATGATTAATTTTTGCAATGGGTCGGTTCGTTACTTAACAGTTGCCGAAGCTAAACGCATCCAGACATTCCCTGACGACTACCAAATCACCGGCGTGTGGTCTGAAGCTATGCGCCAGCTCGGAAACGCCGTGCCTGTAAAGTTGGCGCAAACCTTGGCAGAAAGCCTTTTCCGCGCCGTTTACAAGACACCTTCACCCAATTAGCCCGTTGCACTTCCAAGTTGGGAGTTCACCGCTTGCCGAAGCGGCGGTGGCGGGAGGCGTAGTCCGCCAGCGCGGCATCAAAGTCGGCACGCCCGAAATCCGGCCACAGCACATCCGTGACATAGATTTCCGAGTAGCTGATCTGCCATAACAGGTAGTTGGAAATACGCAGCTCGCCGGAGGTGCGTATCAACAGGTCCGGATCCGGCATACCGGCGGTGTACAGGCGGGAGCCCAGCATCTCCGGCGAGATATCCGCCGGGTCCAGCGTGCCGGCCTTCACCTCCACCGCCAGCGCGCGGGCGGCGGCGGTTATCTCCTGCCGCGAGCCGTAGGAAAGCGCCAGCACAACGTTGACCCCGGTGTTGTCCCTGGTTTTCTCCATGACATCCCGCAGCGCCTTCTGCGCGTTTTTGGGGAGCATGTAGAGCTCGCCGATGGCATGGAGACGCACGTTCTTCTCCATCATTTCCGGCAGGCGCTCGTACAGGTATTTCACCAGCATGCGCATGAGCGCGGCCACCTCCAGCTTGGAGCGGCCCCAGTTCTCCGTGGAGAAGGCGTAGAGCGTGAGCCACTTCACGCCCTTCTCCCCGCACAGGTCAATCACGCGCTGCACGGTTTTGCCGCCGTTCTCATGCCCGGTGGCGCGGGCCACGCCGTGCTTCTTGGCCCAGCGTCCGTTGCCATCCATGATGATGGCGATATGCTCCGGAATGTTCTGTGCGTCTTCAGCCATGGGGGGGGGCATCAAAGTTCGTATTCACCGTATTCGGCCAAAATGGCCTCCACGCGGGCCACGTCCTCCGGGGAGTCCACGCCGCTGGTGGTCTTGCGGCCGCGGTAGTTGACCTCCACCATCTTCACGCGCATGCCG
Source organism: Akkermansia sp. (assembly GCA_045616565.1). GTDB lineage: Bacteria > Verrucomicrobiota > Verrucomicrobiia > Verrucomicrobiales > Akkermansiaceae > Akkermansia. The sequence goes on from JAZLHB010000060.1 coordinate 9,199, forward strand.
TTGTAGAGGAAGCGCATTTGCTCCAAGCCCTCCACGCAGCTCTTTTCGTAGTCGGACTCCGGCAGCTCGAAATAGTCCTTCAACGCGCCGTAGGTGTAGGCGTAAAGGCCCACATGGCGGCGCACCGGGCTCTTCTCCAGCGTCTCGCGCGCCTTCTCCGGCTTGCGGATGGCGGGTATGGTGCTCTTGGAGAACGCCAGGGCGTAGCCGTTCTTGTCCACCAGCACGGTGGTGCCGCTGTACGGCGTGCTCTTCTTGGATTCCACCAGGCGGTCGTACTCCTCCCAGTCCAGGTGGATGCACGGCGTGAACACATCCGCCGGGCAGGCCTTCCACTCGTCGATAAGCTGCTGAATGACCCACGGCGGGCAGAGCGGGTTGTCACCCTGCAGGTTGATGATGAAATCCGGCTGTGCTGCCTGGCGGCTCACGGCATCCCAGCACCGCTCCGTGCCGCTGCGGCAGGTCTCCGCAGTCATCACGGCGGGAATGCCCGCGCCCGCGCAGAACCCGGTGATGCGGGCATCATCCGTGGCCACCACATACGAGCAATCCTCGTTGTGGCGGCAGATGGAGGCGGCAATGTCTGCCACGCGCTTAATCATTTCCACCCCCGCTATCTTCACCAGCGGCTTGCCGGGAAGGCGGGTGGATGCGTATCTGGCCGGAATCACAATAAGTATGCTGCGGGACATGGCGTTAGCTAATTGACGCCCCTCATCATACAGCACAACTTCCCTCTTGCCAAGAGAAAACAGCGCGGAGCGCTGGGGGTAACCACCGTCCTAACGTCTCTACACCGAAAACGGCCGACGGCTGTAAGGCCGGTTAGCCAGCCGCGCAGCGGCTGCCCGCAGGGTGAGGGCGCGTGAGGCGCGCCCGAAGCAACCCCGCTCTGCGGGGTGGATGACATCTCCGGTTGCACGACTCTGGCAGTCTTTACCGACAAGATTGTAGAGGGGGAGCATCCCGATGCGGGCCCACGGCAAAGGTGGCGAAGCTCGGGAAGCGGCGCGGCGCATGGGCCTCCATGTCCGCCAGCACTTGCCGGAGGCTCTGCCTGCGCACATCCCAGCGGCTCATGTGGCTGCTGAGCATGTAGAGCGCCAGCTTCATGACAGAGGTGCGGTCCAGGTTCCTTTCCTCCATCAACTTGGTGATGAGCCTATCCATTTCGCGCGTGCAACGGAACGTTACGATAGTTCTTTTCTCCATGGTTTTCAACGACTTACTGTAGAAGTATAGCGGATTTGTTATCCGCTATACATTTCCCACAGCCAAAAAAACCAGCAACCATGAGGATTGCGGGGAATTCCGCCAAATAAAAATCCAGAATTCATTTCGCAAAAAACCTCTGGGCGACACTCTAAAAATTCCTGACAACCACAAGGAATTTTCAACATTTTTCACCCTTCCCGCTTGACACAGGATAACAAATCAGCTAGCGTGCGCGCCTGACAGCATAGAAAAAAGGCCGCTCCGGCAGATTTGTCGCGCTTACGGGTGCAGAATGGGCGGGGTGTCGAGAACAAGGGCAGCTATCCGGCAAAAAGCGTTGCAGGGCATCAAGCCCAACCCATACTACCCTAGCCTGGAGGGGGTAAGGGTGCGGG
>JAZLHB010000061.1:0-1722 GCA_045616565.1 Akkermansia sp.
CGGCTCATGCTATGGTTTGCAACTTGTCCGCTCATCCTCTTCCGTAGGGGCCAATTACGCGGAGGCCACCCACGGCCGCTCCGATGCCGATTTTGTCTCCAAGCTCAAGATAGCGGAAGGCGAAGCCGCCGAATCCCGCCACTGGCTGCGCTCCATCGCCAGAGTTGGGCTCGTCAAGGAAAAACAGCTCGAAAACCTGATTGACGAGTCCAACCAGATTGTGGCCATCATCCACGCAACGGCTGAATCCGGACGCAACAAGGGCAAGAAGCCCGACAACGGAAACATTTCCTAATCCTAATCTTCATCCTAATCCTAATTAATTTTATTCCCATGAAAGATCCCAGATATACACAATTGGCCCGCCAAATCTGCGGGTATTCCGTGAACGTGCAGCCCGGTGAACACGTGAACCTGCGCATGCAGGATATCCCCGATGAAATGGTGGTGGAACTCATCCGCGCGGTGCGAGAGGCCGGCGGCATCCCCCATGTGGATTTCACCCATGCCGCCGTGAACAAGGAATTGCAGATGGGGGCCACGGAGGAACAGTACGCGCTGGACGGCAAGTACCGCCTGCAGCGCGCAGAGGACATGCAGGTGCACATCGCCATGTACGCAGATGCCAACACCTTTGAGTCCGCAGACGTGCCGGGCGAGCGCATGCAAATCATCAGCAAGCACTTCAAGGCCGCCAGCGATGTCACCTGCAACAAGCGCAAGTGGACCGTGCTTGCATGGCCCACGCCCAGCATGGCGCAGGCCGCCGGCATGAGCACAGAGGATTTCGAGGACTTCTACTTCCGCTGCTGCCTGGCAGACTACGCCAAGCTGAAGGTGGCCATGGAGAAGCTCAAGGCCATGATGGAAGCCACGGACAAGGTGCGCATCGTGGGCCCGGGAACGGACCTCACCTTCTCCATCAAGGGCATCAAGGCCATTCCCTGCGCGGGCGACTGCAACGTGCCTGACGGTGAGGTGTATACCGCTCCCGTGAAGGATTCCATCAACGGCACGCTGGCCTACAACGCGCCGAGCATCTACCACGGCATCCCCTTCGACGGCGTGCGCTTCCGTTTCGAGAACGGCAAGATTGTGGAGGCCCACTGCAACGGCAACGACGAGGCTCTCAACAAAATCCTGGACACCGATGAGGGAGCCCGCTACATCGGCGAATTCGCCATCGGCGTGAACCCGTTCATCCTCCAGCCCATGCGCGATATCCTCTTCGACGAGAAAATCGGCGGTTCCTTCCACTTCACCCCCGGCCAGTGCTACGACGAGGCTCCCAACGGCAACGACTCCGCCATCCACTGGGACCTGGTGTGCATTCAGCGCAAGGACTACGGCGGCGGGGAAATCTATTTTGATGATGTACTCATCCGCAAGGACGGCGTCTTCCTGGACCCGGAACTGAGTGACCTCAACCCTGCCGAATAATTTATTAATCAATTAGGATTAGGATTAAGATTAGGAATTTTGCTGCCATTCCGCTATGAACCGTTCCGAAATGGAAGACCGACTGGTGGATTTTGCCGCGCGATGCGCCAAACTGTATATGCGCATCAAGGGCTCCCACATCGGCTCATGCTATGGTTTGCAACTTGTCCGCTCATCCTCTTCCGTAGGGGCCAATTACGCGGAGGCCACCCACGGCCGCTCCGATGCCGATTTTGTCTCCAAGCTCAAGATAGCGGAAGGCGAAGCCGCCGAATCCCGCCA
>JAZLHB010000062.1:0-2559 GCA_045616565.1 Akkermansia sp.
ACGCGGTTGTCTCTACAATATGTCTCGGTGGCACGCCACCCCGTCAACTCCAAGGCTGGTATTATGTTCACAACCAATTCTAGCACACGAGTCTAGGGGGCGTGCCGCTTTTCTGCTCCGCTACAAATCTGCCGGAGTGCCTATATTACGGAATTTTAGAAGTTAAAGCTGAATAACCATGCATATATTTCTTTTTCACCTGAAGAAACTAAGTTTGAGTTTTCTTATTGCCGCATTTCTACTTCGCATCGCATATCGAGTTGCCGGCGGAGGGCCTTTAGAGGGCATATCCATCCGTTGCTTAGATATTATCGGCTATTTTTCTCCATCGGTAGGCTTGGACGGGGAATTAGGCTATGAAATTCTAGTATATACTGAATTGATTCTTTCTTTTGTCATAGTCAGTGTTTTAGTTTATGTCTGCTCATGTATTTTGAATGTAAATATGCATAAGAAGAAGGGTTAAACATACTAATTCTATAATGTAATCGTGTAGGGAGCAAAAGCTCCCTACACGATTGAAAAAGCAGAAACAGTATCTTTGTGTCGAAAAAACAGGCGGAAAGATTAAAACAACAGATGAGAAATGCATGAAATGGCGTGCGAAAGACAACATGGATAATGCAATGGCTTAAATATTCTTGTTTATTAACAAAAGTCAGATAAGGAACAAAGCGAACTTTCAATAAAAACATACATTTAGTTAACTTTTTCGTATAAAACCATACATCAAATTTAAAATATATAACGATTATGATTTATATTAAAATTTTATTATTTTTATCAATTGTTTCATATATCGCCCATAATGAATCCATACCAATTGATGTAATACAGGTGATAACAGATTGTCAATTTACGCGTGAGGGCGAAATCTCCAAGAAAAATAAGGATGCTATCGGTTCAGGAAATGATGAAAACATAAGGTCTCGTGTAGCACGACTTAGCCAAGAAATTACACTGGCTAATCAAATTGACGATGAGGATAAATCGTTAAAACTAGCGTGTCTCGTTTTAGAAATTTTTAGGGAAGAGGGTATCATAGATTCACTGAAATATGGAAACATTGACGCAAGAGGCAGCATCATCAATATTAGAGATTTTCCAAACGAATTTCCAACAATCGAGAGGATTGGCAATCAAGGAATTTACAGCTATGAAGTTGATGAAGGAGAGATAAAATCAATGCTTTCCAATAACAACAGATATGAATATATTGCAATCCTTTCTCCATGGGATGGACATCCTCTGTTTAAAATTAAAATTAGCGATGATTTGATTTTTTGGTTAACAGCCGAGTAAATGCAAACTTAGCCATCCCGAGTTCATCACGTTGGACCATAAGCTTGCCAATCCGAACCAGAACTCCCGCAATCAATACCATCACAGAGGAGCAGTTCACGCCCCAAGGCCTTTGCCTGTTGCACCATAAAGACGGGCGCGGCTCCGATGTCGCCCAGGTCACCTCGTACAACTACGATGAGAATGCGCGCCTCAGCCGCGTGAACCGCCCGGACGGCAGCTACACCCGCTACGAGTACGACACGCTCGGGCGCGTGGTGCTGGAGGCGGAGCCCCGGACCGGGAGCGGTGAGAAGGTGACCCCACCGCCACCTACAGCACAGCCCGCACCTACGAGGACTCCGCCGCTGTCAACCGCATGACCGTGAACACCACTGCAAACGGCATAACTCGCACGCGCATCGTGGAGGCCTATGGCCGCACGCCCGCGTCTGCCTACGCCGCCGGCAGGGTCAAGTCCATCACGGATGTCTCCGGCGTGCAGACCATCCATGAATACGCCGCCACCACAGCCCATGGGGCGGTACACCGTCACCACCAAGGCCGCGGGTGTCCTGGTGGCCGGGCAGAGCACAAGGAGGGAGGAGTACATTGCCGCCGACGGCGCGCTAAGTTCACAAAATTCCGAAGGCCCTCAAGGGCGCAGCCTTGGCGGAGACGGGCATTTCCTATGCTCACACGCTTTCATTTTGCGCGGGAGGATTTGCTGTGGGCGGGGCTCCCCACCGCAAAGGTGGCGAAATCCGGGAAGCTATCGGGTGCTTGGGACTCTATTTCCGCCAGCACCTGGTGGATGCTCTTTTTCTAATCGTTAGGAAAATCGCCCAAAATTGAAGCCCCCTCCTTTGAATTTTGTCAGTAAAGACGGCTTGAAACGTGCAACCGGAGACATCATCCACCCCGCAGAGCGGGGTTGCTTCGGGCGCGCCTCACGCGCCCTCACCCTGCGGGCAGCCGCTGCGCGGCTGGCTAACCGGCCTTACAGCCGTCGGCCGTTTTCGGTGTAGAGACGTTAGGACGGTGGTTACCCCACGGGTTGACACCCGAGGCTACCGTGCCACCGGCGCACTCCGCCATTCGGCGGAGTTTTTCAATATGCGCGCTTCGCGCGAATCCCAGGGCTTCATCTGGCCGCATGCCAGATGAAGCAGGTATCGCTCCGCGCCGATAGGCGCGCCAAATAAAGCCCCGTCCGAAAGACGGAGCGCACCCGAAGGGGCCCGTAGCCAGGGGTGTAAACCCGTGGGTGCCGAGCGT
>JAZLHB010000063.1:0-5355 GCA_045616565.1 Akkermansia sp.
CGGACGGGCTTTCATATATCCTGCGGCGCGGCATTATTCGGACTTTATACTTTGTCCATTGCACATTGCAGCTGCGAGTACACGCTTTGCGCCACGGCTTCCGGGGAATCACCGCGCTGCCCGGTGTGGGAGAGGCGCAGCACCTCCCCTTGCGGCGGGTAGTACACCACGCGCAGGGTGAGCGCGCCGTTCTCCTCTGTGGCAAGCCCGCCCACAGGCACGGAGCAATCCGCCTGCAGGAGGTCCAGGAAACGCCGCTCCGCACGGATGCAGCGGCTGGTGGGCTCATGGTTCACCGCAGCCACCAGAGCGGTGGTATCTGGGGCATCCGCACGCGTTTCCACGGCAATGGCCCCCTGCCCCAGCGCTGGCGGGAACTGGTCCACGGGAAGGGGTTTCATCAGCAGGCGGCGGCCCGCCACCTCCACGGCATCAGGGGCATACCCCAGGCGCTCCAGCCCGGCGCGCGCCAGCAGGGTGGCGTTCGCCTCCGCGGATTCCGCCAGCTTGCGCAGACGCGTGGCCACGTTGCCGCGCACGGGAACCGTTTTCACATTCGGCCAAAGGCTTTGCAGCAGGCGGGCGCGGCGCACGCTGCCCGTTGCCACCACCAAGCGCTCCATGTCCGCATCCTCGCGGCACACCAGCACGTCCTCCACAGAGGCGCGCGGCAGCACGGCCGCCAGCGTGAAGCGGGAATCCAGCGTACCCGGCATATCCTTGAGACTGTGTACGGCGCAGTCGATATGCCCGGCGGCAAGCTCCTCCTCAATGGCGGCGATAAACACCCCCTTGTCCCCGGTTCCCGTGGCCTTGTTCACCTCGGAAAGCGGGATATCCGTCCGCCGGTCACCTGCGGTGTGGATAATGCAAAGCTCACACTGCAAACCGGGGTGCGCCCCCTGCAGGGCCGCCGCCACCATGCGGGCTTGCGCCAAGGCCAGCTCGCTCCCACGCGTTCCAATCCGTACTACTGCCATGTGCGGGAGATAGTACCCAGTACTTCGCCCCCAGTCAATGCAAATATAAAACAGTTGAGCGCGCTCCTTGGAAACTGCCCCAAAAGGAGATTGAACCGCGCGGTTTTCCATGGTACAATGCGCGTGCGATATGACCCTGCAGGAGCTCAGAGACGAAATCAACCGCATTGACGCCACCATCATGGAGCAGCTCAAGCTGCGCGCGGAACGCGTGCACGAGGTGGGCGAGATCAAGCAGCGCACCAACACCCCGGTGTTTGTGCCGGAGCGTGAAAGCGCGCTCATGGCGCGGCTCATGGAGCTGAATGCGGGAGTGCTGCCGGAAAAGGGGGTGAAAGCCATCTGGCGGCAGATTGTGAGCTGCTCCTGCATGATGGAGGGCGGCATGCGCGTGGGCTACCTGGGGCCGGAGGGCACCTGGAGCCACCAGGCCGCGCTCAACCGTTTCGGAGACTGCGTCACCCTCACCCCGTTCTCCAACTTTGCCAACATCTTCTCCGCCGTGGAGCGGGAGGAGGTGGACTACGGCGTCATCCCCATCGAGAACAGCACGGACGGCTCCGTCTCCCAAGCCATGGACAACTTTGCGCACACGCACCTGTACATTTGCGCGCAGATGGAGCAGCCCGTGCAAAACTGCATCATGGCCAACGCCGCCTGGGAGGACATCCGCGTCATCTACTCCCATCCGCAGGTGCTGGGGCAGTGCCGCAACTGGCTGCAGAAGAATTTCCCCAAGGCGGCGCAGATACCCACCGTCTCCACCACCGTGGCAGCCCAGATAGCCGCAGAGAAGGCGGAGGAAGGCGCGGCCGCGCTCGGCTGCCCCGTGGCGGCGGAGCACACCGGGTTGAAGGTGCTGGAGCGCAACATCCAGGACAAGGCGTCCAACGCCACGCGCTTCGCGGTCATAGGCCACCAGAAGACGCGGCCCAGCGGCAGGGACCGCACCACCATCTGCTTCACCGTGCCGCATGTGGCGGGCGGCCTGGTGGAGGTGCTGCAGCATTTCAAGACGCACGGGGTGAACATCCTGAGCCTGGATTCCCGCCCCACGCGGGACACCGCTTGGGAGTACCTGTTCTATGTGGATGTGGAGGGGCATGAGAAGGTGAGCCCGCTCTCCGACTGCCTGGAGGAACTGCGCCGCCAGTGTCCCATGTTCAAGGTGCTCGGCTCCTACCCGGAAAACTGAACCATGTCCTTCACCTACCAGCAAGCGGAAAGCCTGATGCTGCACTCCATCCGCAGCGGGCGCATGCCGCACGCCATCCTGCTCACGGGCACGCAGGGGGCAGGCACGCACCGCCTGGTGCTGGCGCTGGCGGCAGAGCTCAACGGCGCTGCCGCAGAGAGCGTGGAGAGCCTGCGCCACCCCATGTGCCGCGTGCTGCGCCCCAGCTCCAAGACCCGCCGCATCCTCATTGAGGACGTGCGCGGCATCGAGCCCTTCCTGGCGCTCAAGGCGGAGGAGGGAGCCACCAAGCTCGTGGTCATCCTGGATGCGGACCGCATGATGGAGGAGGCCGCCAACGCCTTCCTGAAAACGCTGGAGGAGCCGCCGCCGCAAACCCTCATCATTTTGGTCACGGAGCAGCCGAGCCGCCTGCTCACCACCATCCTTTCCCGCTGCGTGCGGCTCAACCTGCGCACGGCGGACAGCGGACTGCACCTCAGCGAGGTGCAGCGCCTCTTCCTGCCCGCCGTGGCGGCCGCGCTCCGCAACATCGGCTCGGATGTGGCGGCCCTGGCCCTGCGCACGGATATCCAGGCCCTGCTTGCCGAGCGCAAGGAGGCCATTGCGGACCAGCTGAACGCCGCCGTGAAGGCGGAGGCCAAGGAGATTGCCGCCGGAACGGACATCAAGGACTGGGAGGCCCGGCAAAAGGATGCCACCGCCGCACTTATCGAAACAGAATACCTCAGCGAGCGGGAGCAGATGATGGAGCTGCTCTCCCTGTGCTTCGGCCAAGCCGTGCTGCTGGCCAGCCACGCGCCGGATGTGGAGCCGCTCACCCCGGAAATCCGCCAACTGGCGCAGGCCCTGCCCGTGGAGGACCTGCTGCGCCGCATGCGCACCCTGGAGTCCCTGCGCTCCAACCTCAACTTCAACGTGAACGAACAGCTGGCGCTGGAAGCACAGCTCGTCGACATCATCGGCACCCCCTTATGAACAGCATGACCGGATTCGGAGCGGCAACCGCTCCCTTCAAGAAGCACGCCGTGCGCGTGGAAATAAGCGGTGTGAACCGCAAGCAGGCGGAAATCGCCGTGGCCCTGCCCCGCGCCTGGGCAGAGCTGGAGACCCCCGTGCGTGAAACCGTGGCCGCCGCCGTCTCCCGCGGCAGGGTCAATGTCAGCATCAGCCTGGCTGCCGCCGCAGGCTCTTCCGGCACCATCAGCATCAACAGGGAGAAACTCGCATCACTCAAACGCTGCCTCCACGAACTTGTAGACACCCTCGACGATTCCCTGGAGCCCACGCTGGATTCCCTTATACGCCTCGGCATTGTCGGGGAGCAGACGGAATCCGATATCAACCCGGAAGAAGTGCAGCCCGTGGTAATCGCCGCCCTGAAAGAGGCCCTGCATGCCTTCCTCACCCTGCGCGCACAGGAGGGCGAAAACATGAAGCGCGACCTGCTGGCACGCATTGCCACCCTGCGCAGCTTCCGGGCGCAGCTGGCGGAGCGCGCCGCCGGCGTGCCGCAACGGTACAGGGAGAACCTCATGAAACGCCTGGAGGAATGCGGGCTGCCCCTGCCGCTGGACGATGAGCGCATCGTCAAGGAGATTGCCCTCTTTGCGGACCGCTGCGATGTGACGGAGGAGATGACGCGCCTCTCATCCCACCTGGACCAGTTTGAAAAAATCTGCGAAAAGGACGAGCCCGTGGGCCGCACGCTGGATTTCATGTGCCAGGAAATCTTCCGCGAACTCAACACCACCGGCTCCAAGGCCAACGATGCCACGCTCGCCCAGCTCGTGGTCAACGCCAAGACTGAGCTGGAAAAAGTGCGCGAACAAGTGCAGAACATTGAATAACACCATACCATCATGCTAGGAACTCTTCTCATTGTTTCCGGGCCCTCCGGCTGCGGAAAGACCACCCTCTGCCGCCGCGCAGAGGCAGACGGCCTCACCACCTACTCCATCTCCTGCACCACGCGCGCACCGCGCCCGGGGGAGCAGGACGGCGTGGACTACCATTTCCTCTCACGCGAGGATTTCGATGCCAAGGTGGCCGCCGGGGAATTCCTGGAGCACGCCACCGTGCACGGCAATTCATACGGAACCCTCCGCTCCCACATTGTGGACCTCCTGCAGGCCGGAAAGAACGTGGTCATGGATATCGATGTGCAGGGTGCCGCCAGCATCCGCGCCTGCCAGGACCCCACCATCCGCCGCGCCTTTGCAGACCTTTACATCTACCTGCCCGCCGCCGAGCTGGAGGCCCGCCTGCGCGGCCGCAAGACAGATTCCGAAGAGGTCATTCAACTGCGCCTTCACAACGCCGCGGAAGAGGATGCCCGCATGGGCGAATACGCCTTCGTGCTCACCTCCGGTGACCGCGAGCACGACTATACCCACTTCACCGCCCTGCTCCGCACCCTCTCCATGCGCACGGAACTGCGCTAGGCCGGCTCACTCCCGCCAGCCCCGCCCTGCGGGGCATTATGTAGGACCGCGCCCAAAGGGCGCGCAAGATGTGGAGCCATTTAGATGGCGATACAAATTTAGCCCAATCCCGTAAGGGTTGGGGGTAACCACCATCCAAATGCCTGCCACGGCGTAGGCGATAGCCGAAGATGGGTCTCATTGCGGAACCCGCACTGTGGGTGGGTGGATGACGTCTCCCGTTGCACGTCTCGGAAGCATCGACACGCGCTTTGCGTTCACTGTCCGTAACGAATTCCTAACCCCACCCGATTGAAAGTCTCCCTGCAAATCCCCTGATGACAAGGAAAGCGCCGGCATTTGCCGGTGCTTCGGGAGAGTTATGGGATGGCAATGATCCCAAATCCCAAATGCTAAATCCCAAATGCTAAATGCTAAATGCTAAATGCTAAATGCTAAATGCTAAATTCCCAGCCTCCATCGGCGGGATGGAAAGGAAACTGCGCTGGTAGCGTTTGCCACCGGAGGGCATCTGGCGCATGGCGGCGGGGTCTATGAGGCCGTGGGTGCGGCAGAGCACCGAAAAGCGGCGGGAAACATGGCAGGTGTGCATATAATGCAACCTTTGCAGAATATACTCGTCATCCGGCTGGGCAATGTCGTCCAGCAGGCGGATGAACTCCGGGGGGAGGAAGTGTGCGATATAGCCCCCGCGCCCATCCGTGTTCTTGATCATCAGCATGTTTGCCGTACGGTT
>JAZLHB010000064.1:0-4611 GCA_045616565.1 Akkermansia sp.
TACAACAAGCGCTCGGCCAAACCTTTCGTATGGACAAAAGAGGCGCGGCAGGTGATTGATTCCGTGGAGAGGGCCAAGAGGCATACAGCCGCCCAAACACCTAGAATTGTATTATAACGAATTAACTCGACAAGACACTAGACGAACAACTGGACACCGCGAATGCGAAGGTGGATGAGCTGTCGGGCCGAGTGGCCGAGCTAGAAGCCTCTTTGCAGGAAGCGGCCTCCAAGCAGGGCGTGCTGGAGACAGCCAACGCCGAATTGACGGACAACCTGAAAGCCAGCAAGGAGAGGGAGGCCGCGCAGGAGCAAAGGCTCCGCGAGGCCCTTTCCGAGGTGGACAGGCTCAAGGCCGAGGCCAAGACCGCAGAGCAGCGCGCAGCGGAAATCTACGGCGCACAGGCCGGACAAGCCGCAGCCGTGACGGCCAAGGGCAACCCGCCCGATGTATCGGTTGTGGAACGCTTCAAGGCCATTGGCGACCCCGCCGGGCAGACGGCGTTCCTGCGCTCGCTCACCGACGCGGAACGCGCCGAGCTTTTTTCCAACATCTAACCCCAACCCAACAACAATACCATGCCTAATACGATAACCGACCTCAAGGACGTGCGCATCAGCCAGAACGCGCTGATGCCGTGGATGACCGCGCTGCTCCCGCTGACGGCGTTCTCCACGAACTTCTCGCCCGATGTCGCGGACAAGCTCGACACCATCAAGGTACCCGTCATCGGCGCGCCGACATCGGCCTCCGACTTCGCGGGCGACTACACGCAGAATGCCGACAGCGAGGCTTCCTCCGTGCCTGTGGTGCTGAACCGCCACAAGTACAAGACCGTCCACATGACGGCCAAGGAGGCTGCGACCACGGCCATCCCGCTGCTGGAGAAGCTGGTGGCGACCGCCGCGCAGCAGCTCGCGATTGATGTCATGACGGACATCTTCTCGTGCATCACGGCGGAGAACTACGGCTCTCCGGCGATTGCTCCCATTGCAGCGGAGGACTTTTCCTACAAGTCCATCGTGAAAATCAGGGAGGCGTGCGCGCAGGGGAACATGCCGCAGGACCAGCGCGCGCTGATACTGGACAACTCGTTCTTCTCCTCGCTGCTGGCGGACGACATCGTGGCGCGCAGCTTCATCACCCCGCTGGCACAGCAGGGCGTGGTGGAGGCACGCATCAATCGCATTGCCGGGTTCGACCTCTACGAGACGAACTGCGTGCCGGACAACGGCGAGAACCTGGTGGGCTTCGCGGCCCATCCGTCCAGCCTGGCCATAGCCATGCGATACCTGGAGCCGATAGCCGATTACAGCGAGGCGGGAGCGGTCACCGACCCGACCACCGGGCTGACGTTCGGCTACCTGCGCCACTCCGACACCCGCAGCAACAAGGTGTACATCACCCAGGAAGCCCTGTACGGCTTCAAGGTCATCCGCCCGGACGGCCTGAAACGCATCGTGGCCGATGTGGCGGACGGCTCCGGCAGCGCGCCGGAGGGCGGCGGCGGCAATTTCGGCGGTGGAGCTGGCAATGGCGACGCTGCCTGACGAGATGACATCGGACTTCCTGTCCGTGTGGCAGGATGCCCCGGTGTTCATGGTGGCCTGCGGTGCCAGCTTCAAGGTGCTGGTGTCGCGGGCCACCCGTGCGTTTGATTTGGAGCTGGGCGGCTTTGCGCCGCGCCAGGGCATCGAGGCGCGGGCGTTGACGCGCGACCTGCCGCAGGGGCTGGCGGTGGGTTGCACGGTCACCATCGACCGGGTGACGTACCGGGTGGAGGACATGGCGCGCCGCCCCGGCATGCCGATAACGAGCTTATCCCTTGTGCAGCCGTGAAAGCGGAGGTGAAGATGGACGATGCGGAGATCAACCGCAAGATTGCGGAGTGGGCCGTGCTGTGCCGCAAGGACATGGGCCAGGCCACCCGCGACGTCGCCACGCGCTTCGTCAAGGCGGCGGTGAAGAACACGCCCCCGATGATTGCCAAGACTTCCCCCTCCGTGACTAGGAACAACTGGATTGCCAAAATCGAGGCCAACTACGAAAAGCGCTTCTACAAGGGCAAGTGGCTCTCCAAGGCCGAGATGAAGCAGGTCATCAAGGGCAAGCTCAAGCAGCTCGGACGCATGGCCGCCGGCTGGAACGCCGCCGTCCGCGAGCTCGGAACCAGCGTGCCCGCCTGGGTGAGGCGGCACTCCACGGGCGAGGGGCGCATCACTATCCGCCAAACGGAAAACACCTACACGCTCACCGTCACCAACAGCGTGCCCTACGGCCAGCCCTTGCTGCAACGCCGCGCAGAATATGCTCTGGCCGGGGTGAAGCGCGGCCTCAACGGCTCCATGCGCGCCATTAAGAGAAAGATACTCCGCTCGATGAGATGAACCCTCACTCGCTTACAGAGACGCTGCGCCGCTTCATGGAGGAGCGGCTTCCCGGCCTGTCCGTCCGCACCCCGCTGGACAACGGCGAGCTGGCGCTCCCCTACGCCCTGGTGGAGGCGACCGCCGACACGGAGCGCGTGCCGGGCAACGGCACTTGGGAGATGTCCGTGTCGCTGGAGCTCCACACCAACGCCCACGAGCAAGGCGGGGAGGAGGCTCGCTATTCCGGCTCGGACTTGGTGCGGGTGCTCTGCGCCGCCGGGGCGCGCAAGGACATCAACGAGGCGGCGGGTGATTTCTACCTGTACTCCCTGAAGCTGGCCTCGCTCGACCGCGCCGAGGTGCAGGACGACTCTTTCATCCAGCACTCCGAGTTCCGGGCGGTCGTGCAGTTTTGAGGAAGAATGAGGGCTACAGCATTACCACTCCCAAGTGTGGTTTCAGCTCCGCTATGGGACGTGCGTGGAACGAGAGAAAAAAAAGATAAGTAAGAAAAAAGGCTTGGCAAGAGCATGAACAGTGATACAATAGTTGCATGCCTCCAGTCACCCAAGTCACAAATTACGTCATCGCTCGCATCGCAGAGGATAAGTATTCATTATCTTTGCTGAAATTGCAGAAAATTCTGTATTACATACAAGCGTGGCATCTTGTCTACTTTGATGGCGTGCCCATGTTTGAAAACGATTTTCAGGCGTGGGTGCATGGGCCTGTTTGTCGGGAAGTTTATGACCGATTTAATATTAACCACCGATTATATGACAATGTGACCTTGTCAGATATAGGCGATAGTCCTGATGTTTCCGAAGTGACCGAACAAGATATTGATTTCATAAATGCGGTTTTGGATGTATACGCTAAATATAGTGGAACTCAATTGGAGCAATTAACGCATAGCGAACGTCCGTGGCTGGAAGCTCGCGGCAATCTCAGTCCTGCTGCGCACTGCGAAAATATAATTAGTAGAGTAACTATGAGAAATCATTATTCTGCCAGGGTTTCAAAAAATCATGACTCCTCGTCGATATAAAATCAAAAGTGCTCAGGTTAGCTCGGGCAAAAGAATAGAACCGAATAGTGATGGTTTGCAGCCAACGCCAAAGCTTAGTTTTGGGTTTAAGTTCTTTCAAGAAATTGAAGGTTTTGGATTACAGCCGAAGGGTAAGAAGATTTCTAATAAATGGATGCTTTCCTTTATTGATAAGTTGAGGAGTTTGGGGCAATTTTCAAAAGACGATTTCGACTCAAATGTAGCTCTAGCACAGGCGCATCGCCATCATAAGATTAATTGGAATGCACCTAATATCCCTGTGTCGCGGGAAAGTTTTTCTCAGCTTCCGCAAGAATATCAGAGTGATGAGGAATTTCCTTTTTGGCAATTCCAGCTATCCGCAGGAACTGGACGTTTTTTTGGATTTTATGATGAAAATGAAGTTTTTCAAATCGTTGGTGTAGACCCGTTGCATAATTTACAACCAGCAGGTGGACGTTTTAAATATAGAGTGGATTCGTGCTCACCTTTGAGGACAGAACTATATAGTGTTCTTGCCTTTTTAGGGCAAATTCATTCAAAATGCAAAGTTATAGGCAGTTGCCCGCATTGCTCAGATATTGACAGGATTTTTTCGGGGACTGAAGGCCTTGAATCGCCTGTTCTTGCCTTTAATTTATCTGGAGAAAAATATGATGAATTTGCATCATTTCAGGAAGATTGTTATAGCATGGGGTATCCTATAGAACTTGCAGATGTTTTTTTCAAGGGCTTGGAAGCATACCGAGGTGAGTTGTTAAACGAATAGTTGCCCAAGGCTGCAATCGTTTTGTTTTGACACGCCGCGCCAAGTATGGCAACGATACTTGGAACAGTGGGCGTATTCGGGTTTGACGAGGACCAGCAGGGCATCCTGCTGGAGAGTCAGGACATCGACTACAAGCCCGACACGAAGGTGCAGCGGGATTATCGCGGCGTGAAGGTGGGCATCATCTTCTATGACGACCAGACCGATATTTCCATGAAGGGGTACATCCCGCGCGAGAACCCCACGGACATCAAGGTGGCGCAGACATTGACGCTGGCCAACGCCGCGCCCGCCTACGGGCTGTCCAGCTCCGGCTCCGGCACGAACGTAGTCACGGGCATCAAAATCGGCTTGAAGAACGAGGACCTGGCCACCTTCGAGGTGACCTCCACCATCTACGACTTCACGGCGTGAGCAAGGACACC
>JAZLHB010000065.1:0-6607 GCA_045616565.1 Akkermansia sp.
AATGCCGCGCTGTAGCGGCCTCTCTTGTGTATGGGGTGTGCCATAATGTGTATCCTTTCTTGGTTATTATACACCCTCCTGCCAAAAGCGGCACCTTTTCCCGGCTTAGCCTACCGTCCTAATTTCTGGGGCCACCATAAAGCACGAAAAGCGCAAAGTCCTTTTTTTTCAAAAAAAAATTCACATCGCTTGCGGAAACGCAACACTTGACAGCCCGTGCGCGTGCGTGTAGAGTTTGGGCATGCAGAGGACAGGGATATATGCCGGAAGCTTTGATCCGCCGACGAACGGACACCTTTGGATGATTCGCCGCGGGGCGGAGCTTTTCGATGAGCTGGTGGTGGTGCTGGCGAGCAATCCCGAAAAGAAATGCCTGCTGGGCATGCAGGAGCGGCGGGAACTTTTGGAGAAGATGGCGGCAGAAGTGCCGGGGAAGGTGCGCATAGCCGCAGTGGAGCACGGGTTTCTGGTGGATTTTGCCCGCAAGGTGGGTGCGCGCTACCTGCTGCGCGGCATCCGCAACACGGTGGATTTCGAGTACGAGAAGCCCATGGCACGCATGAACACGCGCATGGATGAAGAAATCCAGACGGTGTTCCTGATGCCGCCGAGCGAGCTGGAGGAGATATCCTCTTCCTTTGTGCGCGGCTTCACGGGAGTTCCCGGCTGGGAGCGCTGGGTGAAGGCCTGCGTGCCGCCCTGCGTGTTCGACGCCATTTGCACCAAGAAGCCCTAACCCCCATGCTGTACTGGGACAACAACGCCACCACCGCCGTGGCCCCGAAAGTGCTGGAGAGCATGCTCCCCTACCTGCGCGGCGAATTCTTCAACCCATCCGCCGCATACGGGCCCGCCAAGCGTGTGCGCCGCGCCCTGCAGCACGCCCGCGAGCAGGTGGCCGCCCTTATTGGCGCAGACCCGCAGGAAATCGTTTTCACCTCCGGCGGCACAGAGGCGAGCGTCACCGTCCTGCGCTGCTTCACCAACACGCTCACGCTGGCCACGGAGCACCCGGCCACGCTTCATTCCGCAGCGGGAGACGCCTGCCCCGTGCTCAGCAACGGCTTGGCGGATGTGCCCACCTGGAAGGAACTGCTGCCCGGGCACGACGGTGCCAGCTTTGCCTGGGCCAACCATGAAACGGGCGTGATCCAGCCGGTGCGCACGCTTGCCGCCAGCGCGCATGAGGCGGGCGCGCGCGTGCATGTGGACCTGGTGCAGGCGGCGGGCAAGGTGCCCGTGAACGTGCACGGGTACGATATCGATTTCGCCTCCCTCTCCGCCCACAAAATCCATGGTCCCAAGGGTGTGGGCGCGCTTTACCTGCGCGCCGGAACCGCGCTGGAGCGCCCGCTCCTCACCGGCGGAGACCAGGAGGACCTGCGCCGCGCCGGCACGGAGAACGTGCCCGGCATCATCGGCTTCGGCCAGGCGGCGGAGATGGCCCTGGCGGCGGCGGAAACCTATGCCGCGCTGGCCGCATTGCGCGACCGCTTTCTGCAGCTGCTGCGAGAGGGCGGCGCAGAGGTGCATGTGAACGGGAACGCAGCCCCGCGCCTGCCGCATGTGCTCAACTTGCGCGTGCCGGGCGTGAGCGCGGAATCCCTGCTGCACCTGCTGGAACCGGCAGGGCTGATATGCTCCGGCGGGTCTGCCTGCACCAGCTCCCACCCCACGCCCAGCCATGTGCTCACCGCCATGGGGCTCACGGATACCGAGGCGCGCGAATCCCTGCGCCTCTCCCTCTCCCGCTACACCACCGCAGACGAGGTGGAACAGGCCGCCGCCATTTTCCTGAACGCCCTGCAAACGCTCAAAAACGCCCAGTCGAACATAACCGGCCCCGTGATGGTGTACCGCTGAAACACTAAGCCGCCTCCGGTACGGTATAGAAACCGCCTGTTTTCTTGGAGCCTTTGAAGACGAGTCTGGACTGCGCCTTGAGGGTGGCAATGTAGCGGTCCGCCCGGCGCGGGGATAAAATGGCGAAATATCCGGCGAGATAAACACATGCGCTGCGCCGGGTTCAGCGGGGCTGTTTCACCGGGGCAATGCGGGTGACAACGGCGGTGTTGCCCTGCACCTTGAAGGTGATTTTCAGGGGAAGGAGGACGAGGTGGTATTCGCGGTCGGGATCCTCCTGGTAGGCGGGGCGCGGGTCTTGGGAGAGCACCTCCACCATGGCCTGCACCCAGGCCGGGGTGGCCTGCGGGGGCATGGTGGGCGGCAGCTGCACCTGCAGGGGCTCCCAAGGGGCCGCCGCCGTAAAACCCTCTGCCGCGTCCGGTATGGAATCTGCGTAGGGAATGTACGGCTTGATGTCGTAGATGGGCGTGCCGTCCACCAGATCCGCGCCGGAAACGCGCAGCACGGGCCCCTGCTCCACGGAGACTAGGCGCACGGCGGAGAGGCCGAGACCGTTCGGGCGGAAGGGGGAGCGGGTGGCGAAAACGCCGAGGCGGGTATTGCCGCCCAGGCGGGGCGGGCGCACGGTGGGGTGCCACTCCGAGCCGTTGCGGTGGAAGCCCCAGATGAGCCAGAGATGGGAGAAGCTCTCCAGTCCGCGCACGCATTCCGGGTTTCGGTAGGCGGGTTCAAAGACAATCTCGCTCACCACATGCGGCGCCAGGTTGCCCTGGCGGGGCACGCCGAATTTTTCCGCGAAGGGCGAGCGGATGTGGGCAATGGGCTCCATCACAGGGAGAAGAAATCGCGCATCACCTGCTCGTACACGGAGCGCTTGAAATCCGGCAGGGAATCCAGGGAGAAATCCTTGGGCAGCACCCACTTGTAGGAGCGGAACTCCCTGCCGTCCAGCCAGGGTTCCGCCTGGTCGCTGTGCATGCGGCAGAGGAAGTAGTGCTGCTCCTGGCCGTCATACGGGATGCCGCGCTTGCGCAGCACGCGCTCGCGCTCCTTGGGCGGGTAATCATAGCGGTAGGGGCCGTGGCTCTCCACAATCTCGTACTCGTTGGGGCGGAAGCCCGTTTCCTCCATGCCCTCCCGGCAGGCGGCGGCGCGGGGTGATTCCCCCTTCTTGATGCCTCCCTGCGGGAACTGCCAGGAGCCTTCGGGTTTCACGCGTTCACAGACGAGCACGGTGCCGTCCGAGCGTTGGTAGATGATAGCTGCGTTGGGTCGGTATAATCCTGCGTTCATTTTCGGTTGCAAGTTGGTGTCAGTCCTGCCACAGGGTGGGAGCGGCATCGCTCGGCATGCAGAGGCCGCCGCGCGGGGAGAGGCTCACGGGGCCGCAGAGCGGGGCGTCCGGGGAGCAGCTGCGCTTGAACTGCTGCGTGAAGAAGCGTTTGATGAAGGTTCCCACGGTTTTCTCTATCACCTCTGCATCAAACGTGCCGCCGAAGGCGTGGAGCGCCAGCGCGCGCAGCTTCTCCGTGCCGGCTCCGTGCCGCAGGAAGTGGTAGAGCAGGAAGTCGTGAATATCGTACGGCCCCAGGATGTCCTCCGTCTTCTGCTCCATGGAACCATCGTCCGCAGGCGGCAGGAGCTCCGGACTCACGGGCGTGTCCAGGATATCCTGCAGCACGGCTGCAAGCTCCCTGCCGCAGCGGGTGAGCTCATGGGAGATAAGTGAGCGGATGAGGGTCTTGGGCACGGAGGCGTTCACGCCGTACATGCTCATGTGGTCGCCGTTGTAGGTGCACCAGCCGAGCGCGAGCTCCGAGAGGTCTCCCGTGCCGACGAGGATGCCGCCCTTGAGGTTGGCGAGGTTCATGAGGATGGAGGTGCGCTCGCGCGCCTGCACGTTCTCGTAGGTGTTGGTACGCTGGGCGGGATCGAAATCCAAATCCTTGAAATGCTGGAGGCAGGCGGGCTTGATATCCACCTCCTTGAACGTGGCGCCGGTGAGCTTGATGAGCTGCACGGCGTTGTTGTAGGTGCGGCCCGTGGTGCCGAATCCCGGCATGGTGACGGCCAGAATGCTCTCTGCGGGCATGCCGAGCTCCTTGCAGGCGCGGGCGCACACCAGCATGGCGAGCGTGCTGTCCAGCCCGCCGGATACCCCCAGCACCAGGCATTTGGCATGCACCTGCTCCATGCGGCGCACCAGGCCGGAGGTCTGGATGCTGAGCACGTCCTCGCAGTAGTCCTCCCCCTGCCCTGCGGGCGGCAGGAAGGGATGCGTGGGCAGCTTGGCGTAGCGCAGGTCGCACCCGTCGGGGAACTCCAGGGTGTTCACCTCCACGGTGGAATCACGGTGCTGCAGGACCGCAGAATCGTTGAACGAGCTCTCCGCCCGGCGCAACATGCCGATGCGCTCCACATCAATATCCGCATAAATGATGCCGCCCTTGCGGGAGAAGCGGGAACCCTCCGCCACCACCTCGCCGCAGTCGGCTATGAGGGAGTGCCCGGCATACACGGCATCCTGGGAGCTTTCACCCACCCCGGCGGAGGAAAAGACATAGGCGGCCACGCACTGCTCGCTCTGGCGCGCCACCATGCGGCGGCGCAGCGCGGCCTTGCCCGCCTGCTCCACACTGGCGGCGGGGTTGAAAATGGCACGAGCCCCCAGCAGGGCCAGGCGGTTGCTCGGCGGCGTCACGCTCCACAGGTCCTCGCAAATCTCGATACCGAACTTGAACTGTCCCTCGGCGTCTGAGAAGACCAGGTCTGAACCAAAGCAGATCATCTCGTCCTCAAAGTAGGGCACTTTCACGTAGCCTCCCGGCGCAAGCTCTGCCGCCGGACTGAACCAGCGGCGCTCGCCGTGCCCTCGGTAATTGGGCAGCACGGCCTTGGGCACAATACCGTGCACCCGCCCGAACTGCACCACAGCCGCGGCGTTGCAGAGCTGCTCTTCCATAGCCAGCGGCAAGCCCACAATGAACACGCTCTCCAGATCACGCGTACGCTCTGCGAACTCGCACAGACCCTTGGCTGCGGCATCCACCAGCTGCGGTTGGAAGAACAAATCCCCGCAGCTGCTGCCGGTGATGCAGAGCTCCGGGAACAGCACCACATGGGTGCACTCGGCGGCTGCCTCCCGGGCCCGCGCCACCAGATCGTTCACATTGAACGGCACATCTGCCACCCTCACCTGCGGTGTCACCGCCGCAAAGCGGTAGTATCCTAGCGTATTCATAACGGCGCACATATTCTGCCAAAACCACGCCGTTTGTCAATCCAATAACGGCGGATGACCAGCTCCGTTATTCTGCGGTTTGCTTCTCAATCTCCGTGCTTCACTTTGCGTTTTCCACTTTCTCCCCGCCAATTGATATATTCCCCATAATCATGGGGAAACACATATCAACCCGCATTTATTTGCACAGGTGCTCCGGCTTTTTCCGCACGTTCAACGCTGCAGGAAATAAATGCCGGCGTAGATGCGGGCATCCACAAGCACGCCTTCCCTTTCCTTTTGGGCGAGCCAGGAATCGAGGGATTCCATGGGGACCTCGTGGACGGTGATGTTCTCACCCTCCACTCCGCCGCCTTGGGAAACGCGGGAAAGGCCGGTGGCGCGGAAAAAGGAAATCATCTCAGAGGTGAGGCCGGGGGAGCTTGGCCCGGTGAAGAGGTATTCCATGCGGGCGGCGGTGTACCCGGTCTCCTCCTCCAGCTCGCGGACAGCGGCGGCGGCGGCGGACTCCGGCGATTCGTCGCCCACCAACCCGGCGGGGAAACAAAGGCAGCGCGCGCCCACGGGCGGGCGGAACTCCTCCACCAGCAGCACGCGGTTGTCCGGCGTGCAGGCAAAAATCATGGCGGCGGCGGTGCTGTTCACGCGCTCGCAGAACTCCCAACGGCCCTCCTTGGCCATATTGAGGAATTTTCCCTGGTAGACGACTTCTTTCACGGCAGTTACTGGGCTTGGAATTTACGGTTGATTTCGCTCATGGAGAATGGCAGCAGGGTGGGCTTGCCGCCGGGGGTGCAGTAGGGAATCTCGCAACGCAGCAGCTCCGCCAGCAAGGGGAGCGGGTTCTGCATGAGCGGGGTGATGTCCTCCTGCCGCGCGTACTGGCGCGCCAACTGCATGGCGAAGGGTTCAAAGGGCGAGCGGCTGCGGTTGAGCCGCACCTCCCCTCGGGTGAAGAGCTGCAGCAGCTCCTGCACGAAGGCGGCCACGCGCCGCAGCGGAAGGAAGGCCGGCACGGCCTCCACGCGCAGCGTGTTGCGCCCGAAGAGCGATACCAGGAACCCCGCCTGCTCCATCTGGGGCTTCACCTCCAGCGCCATGCCCATGTCGCGCGCGTCCATCTCGATAATCTCCGGCACCAACAGGCGCTGGGAGGCCAGGGGATGCTTGTCGCGCGCCAACAGGCGCTCAAAGATGATGCGCTCGCGAGCGGCACGCGGGGCAAGCAGCACCAGCCCCTCGCTGTTCTCAAAGATGGCGTATGTGTTCTGCAGCGTGCCGATGTGGCGGAAAGGCAGCGGTTCCGCTTCCTCCGGGGGCGCAGGCTCAGCGGGGGCGGCGGCATCCGTCGCGGAGGCTTGCGGCGCGGGAGAGGGGGCGGGCGGCAGGGGCAGCTCCTCCTGGCTGGGTTCCAGCACGGGCCGCAGCTTGAACGGCGTGCGCGGGGCATCTGCCGGCGGCGCTTGCGGGGCGGGCGCGGGGTCCTCTGCATCCGTTTCC
>JAZLHB010000066.1:0-7128 GCA_045616565.1 Akkermansia sp.
TATATAACAAAAGTCAACACATAAAAGAATAAAAAAACAAAAAAACTTCAATTTTAATACATTTACTGGCTCGCCGAGTAGTATTTTGCATGCTCATCTTTTGCAAATTGTCAAGAAAAATTAAATGCGTCGGCCCTGGCACAAAGTCAAATGCGCTTGACATTTTCAAGTGCGTATGCGACTCTGGGTAGGAGTAGTTTCAGCCATGATTGAAGGGATACGCATACGCAATTACCGTGCCCTGAGGGACATCCAAATCGGACGCTTGTGGAATGAGCGCGAGGGGCGCCCCCTGACGCCCCTTACTGTTGTCATCGGTAAGAACGGCGTTGGGAAAAGCTCTCTGTTCGATGCTTTCGGATTCCTTGCCGACTGCCTGAAATTCGGCGTGGAAGAAGCCTTTGACCGCAACAACCGCGGAGGCTATGAGCATGTGCACAGCAAGGGCGCAGAAGATGGTATCTCCTTTGAGCTGTACTTTCGCGCTGCACCCGGTGAACGGCCCATTACCTATGAACTCGAAATCTGCACCGATGAAGACGGGCGGCCATATGTCCATCGTGAGCGCTTGCGCCAACGCAGAAAGGGGCAAAAATCCGGCAGGCCGTTCTCATTCCTCATCCTGAACGATGGAGAGGGCGATGTTTGGCGCGGCGATGCAGCGGGCGTGCGCGAAGGCCAACAGACACCCCGGCAACAAGCGCACGCCGCGAAAGACGAGTCTGCAGACAGGGAGCATGTGGCCCTTGCGGACAAGGCTCAGCTCGGTATTGCCACCCTCGGTTCTCTCAAACAGCACCCACGCATTTCCCTCTTTCGCAATTTTGTGGAATCGTGGTATCTCAGCTACTTTACACCAGACTCTGCACGTTGCCTCCCACAAGCCGGCGCACAGAAAAAATTGTCCGTTCACGGGGACAACCTGGGCAATGTTGTACAATTCATGGAGCGTCGGCACCCGGCAGACTTCCAGCGCGTGCTGAAGAGGATTGCGAAAAAGATTCCGGGGCTGAAAAGCATTGATACGGAAGTAACGCCGGATCACCGTCTACTGCTGCGTTTCCAAGCGGAGGGTTTTGACGCACCATTCTACGCCCAGCAGATGTCCGATGGCACACTCAAAGTGTTCACCTATCTTCTTATGCTGAGCATGCCCAATCCTTCGCCCTTTATCTGTATTGAGGAACCGGAGAACGGACTGTACCACAAACTGCTTGAAACCCTGGCGGATGAGTTCCGCGAGTACGCCACCGGCAAGGCCAATTCCCCCCAAGTGTTCATCACTACCCACCAGCCCTTTTTCGTCAACAGCCTCAACCCGGAAGAGGTATGGATTATCGAAAAGGGAGCGGACGGATTCTCCACGGTCTCCCGCGCCTCAGACAACAAGCTGGTAAACAACATGGTGCAGGAGGGTATCCCTCTCGGCAACCTTTGGTACAGCGACTACCTGGACCCCGCCAACAACCGCTGACAAGGAATCATGCACATTCAGTTCCTAGTGGAGGATAAGTCCGGAGAGCTTATGCTGCGGGAATTGCTGCCCAAAATCATGGGTTCCCGCAATGTGACATACGACATCAAGTCCTACAAGGGCATCGGCCACCACGTTCCGCCGGCCAAAACATCTATGGAGGCCAAAAACAAGATGCTTCTGGATAATTTGCCGCGTCTTCTCCAAGGATATGGGAAAAGTATGCAAGGCATTGATTTCGCAGTGGTGGTTGTGATGGATCTGGACAAGCGCGACAAGCAAATTTTCCTCAACGAACTGATGAGGATGCTGGGCGCATGCCAAGATGCCCCCGAAACAGAATTCTGCCTGGCTATTGAGGAAGGGGAAGCATGGCTGCTGGGTGATTTTGCCGCCATCGTGAAAGCCTATCCCAAATGCAAAAAAAGCGTCTTGAAGCACTACAAACAGGACTCCATCTGCGGCACGTGGGAAGTGCTGGCCGACGCCCTCTGCAAGGGCGGGGCCCGCAACCTCAAAACGGGGGGATACAAGAATGTAGGTAAGGCCAAGTGCGAATGGGCCTCTCAAATCCCGCCGTATATGAATGTGGATGCCAATGCTTCACCCAGCTTTCGCTATTTCAGGGATACCGTCCGGAGACTTGCTGCCGCAGGTGTCTGATGCCTTTGCCGGCAAGCTCGCTGTTCAGCGGATGAAATTGGTGGTGGCGCGGGGGAGCTGCTGCGCGGGCGGCAGGGCGGCATAGGCTTTGACCGCACGCGCCATGTTGGCGCCGAGCTGCCGCATGATGGCCAGGCCCTCCTCGTCCTTGAGCACCTCCTCCGGCGCGTTGCCGTGCACCTCGTTCCAGTAGAAAGAGGCCACCGTGGGCATCTGGTTGATGGAGAAGTGCTTCTGGATGGCATCCAGCGTGGCGAGCGACCCCGCGCGGCGAGAGGAGGCCACCGCTGCCGCAGGCTTGCCCGTGAGATGGCGGCCGCCGGCCACCCACAGGCGGTCCATCACGCCCAGCAGGCGCCCGCTGGGGTGCCCGTAGTACACGGGAGAGCCAAACACAAAGCCCTGCGCTTCCTTGGCTTTCTCGATGATGTCGTTGCATCCGTCCTCCTTGAACACGCACTTGCCGGTTCCGCTGCGGTGGCAGTATCCGCAGGCGGTGCAATCATAGGTGGGACCATTGCCCACATGGACGATTTCCGCCTTCACGCCGTTTTTCTCCAGCTCTTCCGCCACCACGGAGAGCGCGGTGTAGGTGCATCCCTTTTCATGCGGGCTGCCGTTGATGAGCAGCACCTTGCAGGTGCCGGGAGCCGTTTCCGCCGGGGTTTCCACCCCGAGCGCCGCCGCCGCGAGAGCGCCGCCGGCCACGCCCGCCTTTGCCAAAAAGTCTCTTCTGTTTGCCATAATGATACTTGTACACCTGCAAGCACGCGCGGTCAAGCAGGAAGAGATGGAACATTCAACTTCCGCCCAATTGCCCGCGCATGGTGAAATAAAGAGTTTGGTCAAATCTCCTTTCAGGGCTGAGCTTTTCTATATACCCATCCTCGATAATCCGGCCAAGAACGCATTTCTTCAAAATGGGTTTGACAACACGGTCGGAAGTTACATACTTCCTCCATTTGTTCCCCGCCACGGCAAATTCCTTGTCTGTCTGTTTGTTGAAGGCCATCTGCCTGTATATTGCAGGGACGTTGATTTTCTCTGTCCTGCTCAATTCCCACAGGCAACGCGCCAAGCGCGCCGTAGCGCGCATGGGACGGCTCATTGTATCTTTGGCTTCCGTATATGATTCGTCGACAAACAGGCGGGAGAAGGCATAATCGCTCCATACAACCACGTCAAATGCGTTTTCTGCCAGGATTGGTGTTTTGCCTTGCGTCTTCCAGATGGTCTGCATGACCAATGGTTTCTGCCTCTTGAGAAAACGGCGTTGAAATTCATCTATGCATGCGGCGAACCGGGGTGTATTGCTCCGGATTTCATAATCGTTGTCCCATGCCTGAATCCTGGAACAGACACCATCGAATATCGAACGGATTTCCCCCTTGCTTTTCCTGGCCGCATCAAACATTCCCAGCGCGCAGTACGACGTGGTCGCAGGACGTATCACCAACTCGCAGCCCCATTCGTTTTCAGGTTTCTCGCTTGTGGCATCTGTCGGCAGCACCGTCAACTTTACCTCCAAGGGAGATAAATACTTGCCGGCATGTTTAACAACAAGGTCAATCCCGTCAATCCCGTCAATGGAGTACTGTTCGTAGGGGGCGTATACGGTTTCAAAATCGAATGTCAAATCCGTACAGGGAACCGCCGCGCAGTTGAACACCTCCTGAATAGGAATCTCTGTCGCCTCCACACCCAGCTTCCCTTTTTTTTCAACCAACCGCACATAGACTGCCTTGATGTTTTGATCCATCATGTAGCACGCCAGGGATGTCGGGAAGCTGGAATTGAAGCAGTTCTTCCCCCAATGGCCCGCATCGTCCCTGTTTGAGCGGACAATTCCGTATAAACCTGTTGACATGCTTGCATGCTATCCCCCTCCCGGATGCATGTCAAGTTTTTCAAGGAAAGACGTCAAAAGCTTGACGTCTCGCGAGCTTGATGATAGACTGCGTCCAGAATACAGCCAACCCATGAAAAACGCATTAAAAATCGTGGATTTGTTTTCTGGTTGCGGAGGGCTTTCCTTGGGCTTTCAGAATCAGGGCTTCACCGTGTGCGCCGCGTACGATTGGTGGATATCGGCCATCAAATGCTATCGTGCCAACTTCTCCCACCCCGTCATGCAGGCAGACCTGACACGCGTTGAAGACGCCGTGGCAGAAATCAAGCCTTACGGGGTGGATGGGATTATCGGTGGACCACCATGCCAGGATTTCTCTCATGCAGGAAAAAGGGTGGAATCCTCCAGGGCCGAGCTGACAGAATGCTACGCTCGCATTGTGGCTGGAATCTCTCCGCGCTTCTTTATCATGGAGAACGTGGACCGCGCCCAGAAAAGTGCCGCTTACCAGTCTGCCCGCAAAATATTCAAGGACGCCGGATATGGGCTTACTGAAATCGTGTTGGATGCGAGCTTGTGCAACACGCCGCAAAAACGCAAGCGCTTTATCTGTTATGGCGTTAAAGGGGCCGAGGACGGATTTGCGGAAAAGGAGTTTGTCAATGGGCTTGCCGACAAACCGATGACGCTGCGGGACTATTTCGGTGACCGCCTTGGTTTTGAATACTACTACAGGCATCCCCGCAACTACAGCAGGCGAGCCGTATTCTCGATAGACGAACCCGCCCCCACCATGAGGGGCGTGAACCGCCCCATTCCCCAAGGCTATCCGGGGAATCCCAATGACGCATGCCCGGTATCCGACAAGGTGCACCCGCTCACCAGCAAGGAAAGGGCGCTCATACAGACATTCCCCGAAAATTTCAAATGGGTGGGAAACAAAACGGAAGTGGAACAAATGATTGGCAACGCCGTGCCTGTAAAGTTGGCTGAGTTTGTGGCCAGAAACGTTCAAAAGACCTTGCAAGACACCAATGAACGAAAATAAACTCGGGCAATTTGCACTTTGGTTGCAGGAGAGAAAGGGATTCAGCCAAACGGTGACCAAGGATACGCAATCCCGCATCAGGCGGGCAAACCGCATACTGCCATTCAAAGACAAGGACATTTACCTTTTCTACTTGAACCAGGCGGATGAATTTCAGAAATGCACAACATCCGTGCGTTCTCAAATACGGCGGGCTGTGCGATTGTACAGGGAATACCTGCACAGCTGAGCATCCCTGTTGAAGAGGCATACACGCACACCCGGCGCATGCGGGGTCAAGCACGGATTTCCGCGTTTGACAATCCCGCCGCGCGCCTGTATACTGCGCGCGTATGGAAAACCAGACAAACAATATCGATCTCTCGACGCTCGACACGGAGGCCATGCGCAGCCGTCTTTCCGAGCTCGGGAGCTATCTTTGACCTGGCCGGCATGGAAAAGAAAGTGGCGGAGCTGGACGAGCGCATGAGCGCGCCCGATTTTTGGGACAACCAGGAAGCCGCCCGCGCCCTGATGAACGAGGTGAACCCCCTCAAGCGCCGCCTGGAGCAGTTCCGCTCCCTGGAGAAGGGGCTGGAGGATGTGGAAGTGGCCGTGGAGATGGCCGCAGAGGAGCCGGAGATGGCCGCCGAGGCCAAGACCGAGTACGATGCCTGGCAGAAGAGCCTGGAGGATTTTGAGCTGGTGACCCTGCTCAACGGCCCGCACGACGATGCCGGCTGCTACATCACCATCCACGCCGGGGCCGGCGGCACGGAAGCCTGCGACTGGGCCAGCATGCTCATGCGCATGTACCTGCGCTACTGCGAACGCCACGGCTTCTCCACCGAAATCATGGAAAGCACCGATGGCGACGAGGCCGGCATCCGCTCCGTCACCATCAAGATTGACGGCGAGTACGCGTACGGCTACCTCAAGAACGAGCGCGGCATCCACCGCCTGGTGCGCATGTCTCCCTTTGATGCCGCCGGCAAGCGCCACACCTCCTTCTGCTCGCTGGACGCCACGCCCGACATCTCCGACGACATCGAGATTGAGGTGAAGGACGCCGATGTGAAGATGGACACCTACCGCTCCGGCGGCAAGGGCGGCCAGAACGTGAACAAGGTGGAAACCGCCGTGCGCTTGACGCACCTGCCCACCGGCATCATCGTGGCCTGCCAAACCCAGCGCTCCCAGCTCCGCAACCGTGAGGAAGCCATGCGCATGCTCAAGGCCCGCCTCATCCAGCTGGAGGAAGACAAGAAGCGCGCGGAAGCAGACCGCCAGTACTCCGAGAAAGGCGATATCGCCTGGGGAAACCAAATCCGCTCCTACGTCTTCCAGCCCTACCAAATGGTCAAGGACCTGCGCACCCAGTTCGAGTCCGGCAACATCCAGGATGTGATGGACGGCAACATCGACGGGTACATAGAAGCCATGCTGAGGCATAACGCCAATGCATGATTTACAATTGACAATTTACGATTGACAATTTAGGAAATTCGGCGCGCTCCGCGCGCAAGCGCCTTATGCGCCACAAAACAATCGCAAAACTATGGACAAAAGGGAGCTACAGGCACGAACAAAACAGTTTGCCCTGCGCGTGATACGCCTGTGCGGCAAATTGCCGAAAAACACAGTGGGGCGAGTCATAGGTGCCCAGCTGTTACGATGCGGAACATCCGTGGGTGCCAATTACCGTGCTGCCTGCTTGGGCAAAAGCCATCCGGACTTTATCAACAAGCTCAAAATCTGCGAGGAGGAGGCGGATGAATCCGTGTACTGGATAGAACTGATTGTTGACTCGGAGCTGATGAAAAAGGAACTGCTGGCCTCCATTCTTCAGGAGGCCAGGGAAATATCCTTTATCATGTCCGCATCCATCAAGACAGCCCGTTCATCTGGCACCACATCGGAATAGCAACGCGCCGCAGGCGCGCGAATTTTCAAAATTGTCAATCGTCGATTGTAAATCATTGCCATCCCATAACTCCTCGTAACACTGGCGATGAGCCGGTGCAAGTGTGATAAACAGGGGATTGCGGGAGGCCGTTCTGAAAAGTTGGGTTTAGGAATTTCTCGCTTTTGCGGCACTGGTGTCCGTGTGCTGTC
>JAZLHB010000067.1:0-42520 GCA_045616565.1 Akkermansia sp.
GAAGCTCTCCCCTTGGTCAGAGGGGTCAGGGGAGACGGACAGTCTCCCCAGCACTGCTTTGTCTCGGTTGCTTCAATATCGGCATTTTTTGCATTTTTTCAGAAAAATGCAAAATGATTGTTGACTAAAGCTACGCCGAGACAGGCGTTAGAACGGAGGTTTGCCCCGGGTTTCGCACGGGGCTCTACTATGAAAATGTAGAGTCTCTGGAGAGGCTCGAAATTAGCGAGCCTACGGCGCGTTGCGCAACATGCCCTACATGCGCGGGAGCTGCACCCTGCGGATACAGGGTAGTGATCAGTCCACGCTCAAAGCGCGCACATACTTGGAGCCATTTAGACGGCGAGCCAAATTCAACCCCTGCCGTATGGCAGGGGAGCGCGCTTTACAAACCCAGGAGCTTGGAGATAATCTCCGTGACCATGCGGGGGTTGGGCTTGGGGTTGCTGGCCTTCATGACCTTTCCGGTGAGGGCGTTGATGATTTTGGCGTTGCCGGCTTTGAGGGCCTCCACATCCGCCGCGTTTTCAGCGAGCACCTGCTGCACGGTGGCCTCCAGCTCGTTGGAGTCCGCCTTCTTGTAGCCGAGCTGGGCGGCGGCGGCGGCGGCATCCATGTCCGGGTGCTCCCAAAGGAGCTCCAGCACCTCTCGCGCCTGGTTGTTGGAAACGGTGCCGTCCTCCACAATGGCCACCAGGGCGGCGAGGGCGGCGGGCGGCACGGGGCAGTCCGCAATGCCGAGCTCACGCTTGGCGAGGGCGGCGGTGAGGTTGTTGATGACCCAGTTGGCCACCTTGCGCGGGGCGGCGGATTTCTCCGCAGCCTGCTCGAAATAGCGGCAGAGCGGCAAATCCCCCACCAGGGTGGAGGCATCCGCCTGCGGCAGGGCGTACTGCTCCTGCAGGCGCGTGTGCAGGGCATCCGGCAGCTCCGGCAGCTCTCCCTGCACCTTCTTCACAATGGGCGCAGTGTGCACGGGAATGAGGTCCGGGCAGGTGTGGTAGCGGTAGTCGTGCGCGTTTTCCTTGGTGCGCATCACAATGCTCTCTCCCAGGGTGTCGTCCCAGCGGCGGGTGGACTGCACCTGGGGGATTCCCATGTCCAGCTCCTCCGCCTGGCGGGCAATCTCATAGATGAGAGCGCGGCGTGCGGCGGACATGGAGTTGATGTTCTTCATCTCAATCTTGGCGCCGAGCTCCTTCTGGCCCTTGGGGCGCAGGGAGACGTTTACATCACAGCGCATCTGGCCCTTCTCCATGTCGGCATCTGAAATGCCGCCGCAGATGAGGATCTGCTGCAGGCTCTTGAGGTAGGCGTAGGTTTCATCCGGGCTGGTGAGGTCCGGGGCGGAGACAATCTCCATGAGCGGAGTGCCGCCGCGGTTGTAGTCCACCAGGGAATAGCCGTTGTAGTGGGTGAGCTTGGCGGCATCCTCCTCCAGGTGGATGTGGTCCAGCTTCACGCGGCGCACCACGGAGCCCTCTGCTGCGGGCACCTTGGCATCTGCCGGGAAGGCCCAGGCGTACAGCGGCACCTCTCCGCCGATGCAGAGCGGCAGGTCCAGCTGGCTGGTCTGGTAGTTCTTGGGCATGTCCGCGTAGAAATAGTTCTTGCGGTCCCACTTGGAAACGGGCGGGGTGGAGCAGCCGAGCATCATGCCGGTGAGCACGGTGCGCTCAATGGCGTATTCGTTGAGCACGGGCAGTGCGCCGGGCATTCCCAGGCAGGTGGGGCACACGTTCGTGTTGGGCTCATAGCCGAACCCCGCCTTGCAGGAGCAGAACATCTTGGTCTGCGTCTTGATTTGGCAGTGCACTTCCAAGCCGATGGTGACGAGGTAATCAGATGCGGGCATAGGCGTTATCAGTGGGTTTGTGATTTCAAGTTGTCGTGGAAGGCGTCATCCAGGTCGGTGCGGAAGGAGGCGTCGAACACGTCCTCGAACCAAACGCTGTGGGTGGCTTGCAGGGTGTCGAAAACCTTGTCGAGTTGGTCGGAGAAGTCATCGAACTGCTCTTCCGCGTACCCGGGCAGGCCGGCAATGCGCACCAGCTCGTTGCGAATGTTCCAGAGGGCATCCACCAGCGGATCCGTTACGCCGCGGACCTCCGCCGCGTTCTCATCTGCGAACACGCCGCGCGACTGCTTGGGCTCCAGGCCGCGCAGGGTTTCATCCAGCCGGGCCAGGCGCGGCAGCGCCGTGCTGGCGGAGCGGCTGTCCATCACAGTGACAAGCAGCAGGTGGATTTCCTGGTCCGGGGCAATGAGCTTCTGCAGGCGTTCGAGCTCGGTGGCGGCGGCTTCTGCGGTGTAGGGTTCAGGCAGCAGGGAGAGCTCGTCCACATCCGCCTCAGCAAAGAGGCCAACCTTGGCGGCCAGGCGGAAAGAGCGCGCCAGGCCCTTGGACCCGTAGCAGCGGATGCGGCGCAAGGAAAGGAACTCCTCGTTCACCGTCTCCAGCGAGTCCAGGATGCGCACCTGCATGGAATCCAGCATGCCGGCGCAAGCGGCATCCGTGGCCACCATGGTGAAAGCGCTCAGCTTCTCGTCCAGCTCGTAGATTTTCGTCACCAGCTCGGTCACGCGGTCGGCTGCGGCATCCGCATCCTTCTTGGAGCGCACATTGGCCAGCAGGTACCACATATCGCCGGAGGCCTTCAGGAATTCGCGGCAGGTGTTCTCCATCTCCTCACGGCGTTCCGGGGAAAGCGGGGGTGCGCCCGGCTGCACATCCTCCGCATCCAAGACTTCCTCATCGGAAATGGCGGAGGCATCCACCACCTCCACCACCTCCACCACCTCCTCCGCCTGCTCCTCTGCGGGGGGCTCAGCGGCGGCGGGTTCATCCTGCGCCGCCAAGGGAAGACAAAGCACCGCCATTATGGTGAGACAGGTGCTTTGTGTGATGAATTTCATGCGCGTGCAATTATTATAGCCGCCGCCCCGCATTTTGCAAGGCGGGATTCTCGGCATGTCATGAATGCCACATGTGTCCCAAAGATTGGATTCTTATTTTTCAAAGCCTTGATAGGAAATCATTAAGAAAATAGACAAAAAAACGAAGTCCCCTCTTTGAATTTTATCAGTAAAGGCGGCCGGAGATGTGCAACGGGATAGCGGTGCCGCCCCGCCGTTCGGCCGCCTCCGCTGCGCGGCGGCGTGACGAGGCGGGGTTCCCCGGCGAATGGCGGGGCGGCTCCACTATCCGGTGGCTCGATACGGGACCTCCAAGATTCGCTTTGCGTTCCATCCACCCCTCCACCCAAATTCATAGGTTCGCAAAACTCTTTGGGACACATGTGCATGAATGCGCGCACGTGCGTGGGCCCCAGCAGTTGGTTTCCTGATTTGCACCATGCGGCTCCCAGTCAAACAACGGTGTCTCAAAGAACACCGGCTCCACCATAAGGTGGGCAAATTTTTCAGAACCATCCCGCCGCTTTCATACAGGTCCGGGGAGAGTGTTTCTAAATCCGCATATTTGAAATAGCCGTTGTGAACATCGCTGACAGGCAAATCCTTCTTGTCAACACGCTCGGCTGCAGCATAACCAAAATCAGCAGCCTTGATAAAGGCGGGCGCATCCTTGCGCTCGATATCCAAGCGCACCGGATACAGCTCCGCCTTGGGTGCGCCCATAATCTCCTGGTACGCCACGCCGTTCAGCTTGAAATACCGCCCGTATTAAACGGCATACAGCTGCACAAGCCCTAAAGGACTAGCAATGGGAGAAGGAAAAAACGCGCCATGGGGCTTTATTTTGTGATTCTGTGGATGATTTTGCGCTTGAGCTCGGTGAGGGGCAGGTAGCGCAGGGGGATATCCCAGAGGGTGGTGTTGGTGAGGATGGATTTGCGGTGGGAGAAGGCATCAAACCCGGCTTTGCCGTGGTAGGCGCCAATGCCGCTGCTGCCCACGCCGCCGAAAGGAAGGCCGGGCACGCCGAGGTGGACAAGGGTGTCGTTCACGCAGCCGCCGCCGAAGGCGAGGCTGCGCAGCAGCCGGCTGCGGTTTTTGAGGGATGAGGAGAAGATGTAGCAGGCGAGCGGCTTGGGCAGCGCACGCACAAAACGCTCCGCCTCATCCAAATCCCGGATTTCAATCACGGGCAGGAGCGGGCCGAAAATCTCTTCCCGCATGATGGGGGAGAGCTGGTTGACACCGCCCAGCAGGGTGGGTTCCACGCGCATGGTCTCCATGCTGCCGCGGCCGCCGCAGAGGACGCGCGCGTCTTTCATGAGCGCGCCGAGGCGTGCCATGTGCTCCCTGGAGATGATGCGGGCGTATTCCTGATTGTGGAGGGGATCGTCCCCCAGCATGTTTCTCACCTCTGCGGCAAAGGCCTCCACAAAGGCGTCCTTCTTTTCGCGGGCCACGAGAACGTAGTCCGGAGCCACGCATGTTTGGCCGGCGTTGATGATTTTGCCGAAGGCGATGCGGCGCGCGGCGAGCTTGATGTTGGCGGTGGCATCAATGATGCAGGGGCTCTTGCCGCCGAGCTCCAGGGTAACGGGCACCAGGCGCTCTGCTGCGGCGTGCATGACCTCCTTGCCGATGGCGGGGCTGCCGGTGAAGAAGATGCAGTCGAAGGGCTGGTGGAGGAGCTGGCGTGCCGTCTCCGGGCCGCCCTGCACCACGGCCACATAGTCCTCAGAAAAGCGCTCCGCAATCATGCGGGCCAGCAGCTCATTGGTGTGCGGGGTGAATTCGGACAGCTTGAGCACGCTGGTGTTGCCTGCGGCAATGGAGCTCACAAGGGGATCCAGCGCCAGCAGCACGGGGTAGTTCCAAGGGGAGATGATGAGCGCGCAGCCGTACGGCTCCGGGCGCACGCGGGAAAAGCCCGGGAAGAGCACGGCCGGCGTGTGTACCCAGCGCGTGCGAGACCAGGAGCGCACATGCCGCATGGCGTAGCGGATGCTGCGCGTGAGCATGCCTATTTCCGTGAGCAGGGCCTCCTCCTCGCTCTTGCCCAGGTCCGCCTGCAGGGCGGCGCAGAGCTGCGGGGTCCACTCCTGCAGGGCATCCAGCAGGGAGCGCAGGGCGCGCTTGCGGAATCCCACATCCAGCGTGGCTTGGGATTGGAAGCGGCGGTGCTGCTTTTCCAGAACGGGTAACATGGTCTTGCGGGTGGGTTAGGCGTTGCGGTCTGCGGCGGCGCGGGTGAGGCGGTCCATCATGGCGGCGCCGAGCCCCACGGTGGGCAGCTCCTCTGCCACAATGGCATCCACGCCCTCGCATTCGTCCATGGCGCGCATCACGGCAAACAGGCGCACGGCGGCTTCCGCCAGGCGGCCGCTGCCGGGTGAGAGGGACATCTTCTCCGCCCAGCAATCCATCTGAGAGAGCTTGGATTCCCCCTTGTAGGAGATGAGGCCGTAGCGCACGCCGGGCTGCGGGGTGAAGGGGCCGAAGGGGCTGCAGAGGGAGAGCGGCTTGCGGGGCGCATAGTGGCTCTTGAGCTGGCCGGGGGCGTTCGGCACGGCGGGGGCGTTCTCCCCGGCATCCTTTGCCCCTTTCTTGGCGGGCTTGATGATGCGGCAAACCTCGCGCAGCTTCTCGCGGGTGACGGGGCCCTCACGCAGGATGCGCACGGCGGGGTTGCCCTTGTCGTCCAGGCAGGGGGCCAGGATGGTGCTCTCCAGGCCCTCGGAGCAGGCCCCGGCATCCAGCACCAGGGGAATGGCGCCGCCCAGCTCCTTGAGCACGGCTGCGGCGGAAGTGGGGGAGATATGGCCGAAGCGGTTGGCGCTGGGGGCCGCCACGGGGTGGCCCAGGGCCTTGGCCACGCCGCGCATGGCCTCATGGCTGGTCACGCGGCAGGCCACGGTGGGCAGGCCGCTCGTCACAATATCCGGCACGCAGGCCTTGCGCGGCAGCACCAGGGTCATGGGGCCGGGCCAGAACTCTGCGGCCAGCGTGTCCACCAACCCGCGCAGCTCCTGCGGCACCTCTGCAATGTCATGCACGGCGGCGGAGTTCGGCAGGTGGCAGATGAGGGGGTCGAAATGCGGGCGCTCCTTCACGGCAAACACCTGCGCCACGGCATCCGCGTTGAACGCGTCCGCCCCCAGGCCGTACACCGTTTCCGTGGGTATGGCCACCAGCTGCCCCTCCGCCAGCAGGGCGGCCGCCTCGCGGTACGCGGCGCGGCAATCCTCCAGCGGGTCAATCTCCAAAACTCTCGTCTCCATGTGCGCGCGCATGATACCGCGCGAGGGCTGCGGTGTCAACCTTTAGCCCCCCTGCCCTGCGGCATGCCGCCCGTCAGCCCGCTTGCCAAGCGGCTTGGCGGGTGCGGCAGCGGCGCGGCCCCGGTGCCGGGATGTTTCGTTTTGATTGACAAATTGCCGCGCGGCGGGGTAGAATGCAGCCATGAACATGAAAACACTTGCGGCCACCGCCTGCGCCGCCCTGGCCCTTTGCGGCACCTGCCGCGCGGATTCCCTGGCCGATGTGAACGCACGGAACGCCAAGCTGCCGGACTACAAGGCCCTGCACAGCAAGGTGGACAACACGGAAAAGCCCATTCTGTGGCTCTTTGTGGGAGACAGCATCACCCACGGCGCGCAGCACACCAACGGGTTCCGCAGCTATCCGGAGCTGTGGATGGAAATCATCAAGTGGGAGTACGGCTCCAGGCGCGGCCTGCGCAAGGAGGACATTGTGCTCAACACCGGCGTGAGCGGTGAAACCGCCACCGGGTTCCTCCCCCAGGCCAAGTGGAGGCTCACCCAGTTCAAGCCGGATGTCGTCTTCATCAACTTCGGTATCAACGATGCCAACAAGGTCAAGGACCTGGACAAATTCAGGCACGACCTCTCCACCATCGTGGGCATGGTGCGCAAGATGAAAGCCATTCCCGTGCTGCAAGTGCCCACCCCCACCACGGACGGCCAGGCCAACCGCCCCGACTACGCGGAAGCCGTGCGCACCGTGGCAGACAAGGAGAAATGCCTGCTGGTGGACCACGCCGCCTACTGGAAGGAGATTTCCGGCAGCCACACCGCCAAGCAGAACTGGATGAACAACGCCCTGCACCCCAACCAGCTCGGCCACCGCATCATGGCTATGACGCTCGCCAAGGAGCTCGGCATCGTTCCCCAGAACAGCCCCTCCCTCAAACTCCCCACGGAATAGCGAAGTCACGCTGGGGGCTTGACACGCAGCCCGCGCCTGTGGCATGATGCTCCCCGTACCACGGCTCCGTCGTTCAATGGATAGGACGAAGGTTTCCGGTACCTTTGATGTGGGTTCGATTCCCGCCGGAGCTAGATTCAGCAAGCCTGCCCCATACGGCAGGCTTGCTTATTTTTCAAGGAAAACAAGGGCGTATCCCGGCGCGGGGGATACTCATTCTGCTTGACGCGGCGGGCGCGGGCGCATAAGATGGCGGCATGAGGACCCGAATGCCCCTGCTTGCCCTGGCCGCAGCCCTGCTGGCAGCCGAGCCATGCCATGCCGCTTCCCTTTGGGTGAAGGGGGTAACGGCGGAGCGCGGCTGGTACGATGCCGACAAGTGCCTGGAGGAGGACGGCGACTTGTGCTGGGGCAGTACGGCGGCCAATATGGTGGCATGGTGGCAGGATCTCCACCCCCAGGAAACGGCTGCATCCCATGCTCCCAAGGGTATTGGTGCCGTGTGGAACGCCTTCCGCAGAGCGTTCCCGGATGTCACGGGCTCCACCTACCACTGCCTGCGCTGGTGGATGGACGGCACGCCCCCGCCGCCGCAGATGAGGCTGGCGCCGCAAGCCGCCGCGCAGGGGCACCGCGCCCCCGCCCCCTTGAAGGATCAAGACCTCCTCCTCTACAAGGCGCCGGCGTTCGACGGCTCCGGCGATGTAGGGGCCACGCTGCGCAGGCTGCTGGAGCGGGGCTATTCCGTGGCGCTCGGCCTGCGGCACTACGATGCCGCCGGGCACGAGCTGCTCTCCGGCGGCCACATGGTTTCCCTGTGGGGCCTGGAGTATGATGACAAGAGCGGGGCGGTGACGCGCCTGTACCTCACGGATTCAGACGACGTGGTGGGCAACTGGCCGCAGCACCAGAAGGGGCTGTTTGCGGCAGACTGCACCCCGGTGCCGGACCTGCGCTACGCCGGGGGCACCCCCTTCCCCGGGCTCACCCTCACCACCGCGCTCGGCTGGTTCCGCCCCAACACCACCATCACCACCATTGTGGCCCTGCATGCAGATGCCGGCTGCCGTGCCAATTGAACCTTTCCCCGCAGCAGACCACCAATAAGGCCCGGTAGTACACGCGGATGAACCCCGCTCATGCGTCATGAAACTTGACAAGCGGCAAGACAGGAGTACAATGCGTGCACCGAATATGAAAACGACAATCA
The DNA here is from genome assembly GCA_045616565.1 of Akkermansia sp. Lineage (GTDB taxonomy): Bacteria > Verrucomicrobiota > Verrucomicrobiia > Verrucomicrobiales > Akkermansiaceae > Akkermansia. The sequence continues at coordinate 8,351 of JAZLHB010000067.1, forward strand.
TTGCGCTGGCCGCTATGGCCGCCCCGCTTGTGATGGCGCAGGAAGCCGCCCCGGCAGCCCCCGCCGCTCCCGCCCCTGCCGCTGAAGCTCCCGCCGTGGACCCGGCCGAGTACGCCAAGTACGAGGCTCCCGCCCGCGAGACCATCAACGCCATGAAGGAGATTATGGAGACCCTCAAGGGCATCAGCAACAAGGAAACCGCAGACGCCGCCGCCCCCAAGGTGAAGGAGCTCGTGCAGAAGATGGACGCTCTCAAGTCCGCTTCCGAGGGCCTTGCCGAGCCGTCCGAGGCCATCCAGGCCAAGCTGAAGGCCGAGTTCGAGGGTGAGCTCATGGGCATTCTCTCCGGCATGCAGCAGGCGTTCCTTCCGGTCGTCATGCAGCAGTGCTACGGCTCCACCGCGCTGATGGAAGCGCTTGCCCCCATGCTGGGCGGTGCCGTGGAGGAACCGGAGGCTCCGGCTGAGGAGCAGCCCGCTGCGTAACCCGCACCATCCAAACGTATTTCCAAGCGCCGCAGGTTCACGCCTGCGGCGCTTTTTTTTCACGCGGCCCCCTTGATTTTAGGCTCGCAAAACGGGGCGGAATGTGATAGTAATATCCGCGTTATGGCAACACCTCCTTTTGTATATCAGGAAATGTTCCCCATGGGGGAAGACACCACGAAGTACCGTCTGCTCACCAAGGATTATGTGAGCGTGGGAGAATTTGAAGGCAAGCCCATCCTCAAGGTTGAGCCGGAGGGCCTGCGCCTGCTGGCGGAAACCGCCTGGCATGATGTGGCCTTCTACCTGCGCCCGGAGCACCTGAAGATGGTACTGGGCATCCTGAGCGACCCGGAGGCATCCGAGAACGACAAGAGCGTGGCGCTCACCATGCTGCGCAACGCGGAGGTGGCCGCCATGGGCGTGCTGCCGCTCTGCCAGGACACCGGCACGGCCATCTGCGTGGGCAAGAAGGGCCAGCAGGTGTGGACCGGATTCAACGATGCGGAGTACATCTCCCGCGGCGCGTACGACTGCTACACCAAGAACAACCTGCGCTACTCCCAGAACGTTGCGCTGGACATGTACAAGGAGGTGAACACGCGCACCAACCTGCCCGCGCAAATCGACCTGTTCTCCACGGACCACGGCATGGAGTACTCCTTCCTGTTCATTGCGAAGGGCGGCGGTTCCGCCAACAAGACCTACCTGTACCAGGAGACCAAGGCCCTGCTCAACCCGGCATCCTTGAAGAAGTTCATGGTGCAGAAGATGAGCACGCTCGGCACGGCGGCATGCCCGCCCTACCATGTGGCCTTCGTCGTCGGCGGCACCAGTGCGGAGCTCTGCCTCAAGACCGTGAAACTGGCCTCCACCAAGTACTATGATTCCCTGCCCACCAGCGGCAACGAGCACGGCCGCGCCTTCCGCGACCTGGAGCTGGAGGCCGAGCTGAAGAAGGAGGCGGAGAAGCTGGGCCTGGGTGCCCAGTTCGGCGGCAAGTGGTTTGCGCTGGATGTGCGCGTGGTGCGCCTGCCGCGCCACGGTGCCTCCTGCCCGGTGGCCCTGGGCGTGTCCTGCTCCGCAGACCGCAACGCCAAGGCCAAGATCACCCCGGAGGGCATCTTCATCGAGGAGCTGGAGTACGACCCCGGCAAGTACATTCCCGCAGAGCTGCGCGAGACCAAGAGCGCCGGCGTGCCCATCAACCTGGACCGCCCCATGAAGGAAGTGCTCGCAGAACTCACCAAGTACCCGGTGAAGACCCGCCTCTCCCTCACCGGAACCATCATGGTGGGCCGCGATATCGCCCACGCCAAGCTCAAGGAGCTCATCGACGCCGGCAAGGACCTGCCCCAGTACATCAAAGACCATCCCATCTACTACGCCGGCCCCGCCAAGACGCCGGAAGGCTATCCCTCCGGCTCCTTCGGCCCCACCACCGCCGGCCGCATGGACCCGTATGTGGAGCTCTTCCAGAGCCACGGCGGCAGCATGATCATGATTGCCAAGGGCAACCGCGCCCAGTGCGTCACGGATTCCTGCAAGAAGTTCGGCGGCTTCTACCTGGGCTCCATCGGCGGCGTGGCCGCAGACCTCGCCAAGAACTGCATCACCTCCATCGAGTGCGTGGAATACCCGGAGCTCGGCATGGAAGCCATCTGGAAGATTACCGTCAAGGATTTCCCCGCCTACATCCTGGTGGACGACAAGGGCAACGACTTCTTTGCGGATATCCGCGCCGGTTGGGCATGCCCCGGATGCGCGCACTAACGTGCGCGCAGGATTTACAATCTACAATTGACAATTGACGATTTGGAATAGAGGCTCGCTCCCGCTCGCGGGAGATTTCCGCAGGGAGCGGGCCTCCACACCATAGCCAAGGAAGCCATGAGTGACAAGCTGAAAACATTCTACGCCCGCCTGTTCAGCACGGTGGTGCTGCTGGCACTGCTGGGCGGTACAGTCTGGTGGAACAGCCCTGCGGGCTACGGCGTGCTTATCTGCCTGCTGTGCAACCTCACCTCCGTGGAGTGGTTCCGCATGCTGAAGGACACTACCGCCTGCCGCAAGCTGGCGCTGGTGTTCGGCCTGCTGCTGCCGTGGCTGGAGTTCGGCAAACTGTTCCATGAGCCGCTGTTCCCCGCCTTGGGGTCCGACTTCAGCGGCCTGTTCATGCTGTTGCTGGTGTATGTGCTGGCGGCGTTTTTCGTGAACCTGTTCTGCATGGACCGCCGCGGCCGCGCCGGACGGGAGGCGCTGGAGTCCATGGGGCTCACCCTGCTGGCCTTCGTCTTCCCGGTATGGATGTTCTGCTTCGGCATGGAGGTGCTGAACAACGACATGCTCAAACTGCTGCTCTGGGTGGTGCTCTTCACCAAGATGAGCGATATCTGGGCGTACTGCTGCGGCGTGCTGGCGGGGCGCAAGTTCATTCAGGCCCCGTTCAGCCCGGCGGTTTCCCCCAAGAAATCCTGGGAGGGCATCATCGGCTCCTACATCATCACCCTGGTGGCGGGGTATTTCCTGTTTGAATGGATCGTCGGCCCCGTGGAGAAGGATTTGCCGCTCTACGGGTACACCATTGTGGGCAGCATCCTCTTTGTCCTGTCCGTCACGGGTGATTTGGCGGGCTCGCTCATCAAGCGCGGTCTGGCGGTGAAGGACAGCGGCTCCCTGCTGCCGGGCATAGGCGGCATCTTCGACTTGATCGACTCCCCCGCCTTCACGGTTTCCGTCTGCTTCGGCCTGTGCCCGCTGCTGGGCGAGACTGTTCATAGACTCTTCTCCTGATGCAGGATTCCCCCGCACAGCCGCTGCCGCTGCTGATGAACCCGAAGGCGGGCTCGTTGTTCCGCTCCGGGCTTGACAAGTGGCTCAAGGAGCACGCAGAGGCGCTGCGCATCATCCCCACGGAGTCTGCGGACGACCTGACGGAGCAGGCGCGCCGCCTGGCGGATGCAGGGGAGCCCGTGGTGCTGGCCGCCGGGGGGGACGGCACGCTCATGCGCGCCGCGCAGGGGCTCATCGGCACGGATACCGCGCTGGGTATCTTCCCCTGCGGCACCATGAACGTGTTTGCACGGGAAATGGGCATCGGCTCCCGCAACTTCGATATCGCCTTGCGCGCAGCACGGGGGACTGCGCGGCAGATGGTGGATGTCTTTGCCGTGAACGGCAATCCCTTCCTGCAACTGGCGGGATTCGGCCCGGACGCCACCATCGTGAAGCTCATCACGCCCTGGATGAAGAAACGCCTGGGCGCATTCTCCCACGCCGTCACGGCCATTCAGGTGGCAGCCCGCCACCAGCCCGCCATCACCCTCACCCTGCCGAACGGCGAGACCCTGCAGGGCACGCAAATCATCTTCGGCAACGGCAAGCGATACGGCGGAGAGGGCCATCTCTTTGCCGGGGCCAGGTACGACGACGGCCTGCTGGACGCCGCCATCATCCACATGGAGGCCCCCGGTATCCTGTACGAGGTTCTTTCCTACATGCTGCTCAACGGCATTGACGACCACAACGTGGGGGATGCCACCAAACTGTACCGCATGGAGGGATGCACCATCACAGCGGATGCCTCCCTGGACTACGAGCTGGACGGCGACTACGCAGGCACCATCCGCCCCGGGGAGGAAGCCGTGATTGCCCGCCTGCCGCAGCAGCTCAAGGTCTGCGTGCTGGAAGAACAGGTACCTGTCGGCCCCATCGACCACCTGAAGGCGCATCCCGTGGTGCATGCACTCAGGCAACGGCTCCGGGACCTCAAGGACTATTGAAAACGCCGTGAGCAAGCTTTCCCCCACCGCCAAGGCCGTCACAGCGGCCTTTCTCTTTGCGCTGGCCTGCGAGCTTGCGTCCCCGGCACGGTGGCACAGCGTGTGGATGGTGCTGCTCTCCGTGGCAACGGTGGCCATGCTGGCACTGCTCACGCACGCACTGCTGCGCAACCGGGCGCTGGTGCTGTGGGTGCCTTTTCTGGTAGTTGTTGGCATATCCGCGTACATCAAGCATTTCTACAACCTGACGCTGGACCCCTACCTGGTCTCGCAAATCATCGGGGCATCCCCGCATGATTTCGCGCAGTTCGCCACGGTGGGCAACGCATGTGGAGCGGTGCTCATCCTGCTGCTCTGCGCGGGGGTGCTGCTGGGGCTGTTCCGCGTGCTGGGGCAGATGAAGCGCAAGCGCGCGCTCATCCTTTCATCTGTGGGCCTGGCCCTGTGCATCGGCGTGGGCTGCCTGCTGCCGGAGCCCTGCCTCTCCAACTCCGCAGAGGAAGGGCTGGGCTCCATCGGCGTGGTGTACCGCATCCCATACGCGTACAAACTGGCGGCCGCGCGCAACACGGCCCTGCTGCAGAAAGCGGCCGCCCTGCCCTCACCGGCGGAGACTCCGTCTGAAATCTCCACGCTCAAGGGAGACGAGGGCGTTGTCTGCATCCTGCACATCGGCGAAAGCATGCGGGCGGACAGGCTCTCCCTGAACGGCTACGCGCGCGACACCACACCCTGGCTGCGGCAGCATGCGGGTGAACTCATCAACTTCACGGACTGCACAGCCATCTCCACCCTCACCACCAATACCATGCTCACCATCCTCACGGATGCCGCCGGCAACATGGAGCGTGCAATTTCACCGCAGCTGGATGCCCGCTGCGGCAACGTGATGGACCTTTTCGCCGCGCACGGATTCGGCTGCCATGCCTTCTTCACCAGCCGCAGCATGGACAAGAACTCCACCTGGGGCTCCACCTTCGAGCGCCTGCAGCAGCTTATCACCGCCAAGGCGCAGGGCACCTACGAGTACGGCAACGCGGAGGAAAACAACTACCTCCCCAAGCTGCAGCTGCCCGTGGTGGCGCGCGTGCTGCAGGAAACGTGCGGCAACCGCTTCCTTCTCATCAACAACGTGGGCAGCCACTCCCCGTTCTTTGCGTACGACCATGAGCGCCCCGCCTTCACCCCCAGCAGCCCGGAAGCCCTGCACAACGCCCCGCACACCAACCCGCAGGCGGCGGAAATGGTGGCAAACGCGTACGACAACACGCTGGTGTACACGGACGAGTATATACGCGACCTGCTGGAGCCGCTGAAGGGAACGCCCTACCTGTACATCTACGTGAGCGACCACGGCGAACCCGTGGGCGACAACAACGAGTGGACGCGCGGCAACCCGAATTTCCACCGCACGCAGTGGTGCCGCGTGCCGCTCATCGTCATCGCCTCCCCGGAATTTGAAAAGCTGCACCCGCACTTTGCGGAAGCCCTGGCACAGCTGCGCCGCCACACCACCCTGCCCTGCGCGCACGAAAACATTTTCCACACACTCCTGGGCATCTTCGGCATCTCCACGCCCTACTACAACGCAGAGCATGATTTGAGCGCCCCGTCATGCAAACCCTACACCGGCCCGCATCCCTCCCGCAACGGGGAATCCGCGGACGGGTTGAAGTGGGAGTGACTACACCAGCTCGCGCAGGGCGTTCACGGCTATGCCGGAAATGGTGGCGGTTGAGCCGTCCGCGCGGCGGAGGATGGGCGAGCCGTCCTCCGCAATGCCTGTGAAAAAGCCGCAATGGCGGGCATCATCGGTAATGGCAACCACGGGAAGGCTCTGCCCCCAGGCGGCGGCAAGCCTTTCCACCAGGGCGGCGCTTCCCCGCTCCACAAAGAAGGCAAATGTTTCTGCCAAGGCATCCGCCACCATGGCGCGCAGCTGCGGGAGCGGCGGGCAATCCCGCACCAAATCCGCCAGGCGTACGGGGGTATCTGTGGTGCGCCCGTAGAGGGCGAGCACGCTGTTGGAGACATTGATGCCGATGCCCACGGATGCGAGGTCCGCCGCCGGGCGTTCCACCAGGATACCCGCCAGCTTGCCGCGCCCCGCCATCACATCATTGGGCCAGCGCAGGCGCAACCGGGGGATACGCAGGGGCGCGAGCGCATCCATGAGCGCGGCCCCGGCCACCAGGGGGAGCATGCCCCACGGATGGTCACCCGCCAGCGGCAGGTTGCAGGACATCCACAGGCCGCCCTCTCCCGCGAACCACGCGCGGTTGAAACGCCCACGCCCACCGCTTTGGCGCGCGGCGGAAACAATGGTCCAGGCGGGGTGGCGGCGCGCCTCCGTGAATGTGGAATCGCAATCCTCCAGCTCCACCACCTGCCAATCGTGATTCATACGCCTCACTCCGTGATACCGGCCTGCTCCAAAATTTGCAGCACCGCCTTCTCTCCGCGCAGCTGGGCCAAGCGGTAGGCGGTTTCCCCCTGCCGGCTCTTCACGGTGGCATCCGCCCCATTGCGCAGCAGGAAATCCACCACCTGGTCGCGCCCCAGGGCGGAGGCGTGCATCAGCGGGGTCCAGCCCTGGTTGTCCAGCCCGTTCACGGGCGCCTTGCAAACCTCCACCAGGTAGCGTACCACGCGGGAATGCCCCAGTCCGGACGCTATCACCAGGGCAGAGCGCTTTTCCTTGTCCGTGTGGGAAAGGTTGCCGCCCTTCTTCACCAGTATGTCCAGGGATGCCACCGCCCCGGCGGAAGCGGCGCAGAGCACGGGGGTCCAGCCGTTGGCATCCTGCCGTTCCAAATCCGCGCCGCTGTTGAGAAGGAGCTCCAACACCGTGGATTTCCCGTAGGCGGCGGCCACCATGAGCGCAGTCCAGCCGTAGTTGTCCACTTCATCCACCTTGGCGCCATGGTCCAGCAGAAGGGAGGCAATGGTGTCCTGCCCGTTGGCGGCGGCGAGAATCAGGGCGGTTTCGCCGTCCTCGTTGGCCTGATTCACATCCACGCCCTGCTCCAAGAGGTATTGCACCATCGGAATCTTGCAGTGGCCGATAGAGGCCTGCAGCGGGGTCCAGCCGCGGCTGGTGCGTACATTCAGGGATGCGCCGTGCTTCACGAGCAGTTTCACGGCATCCACATGCCCCTCCAGCGCAGCATACAGCAGCGGGGTGGCGCCTTCGTGGTCGGGCATGTCCACCTTGGCCCCCGCTTCCAACAAAATGCCGATGGTGGAAGTATGCCCGGATACCGCGGCAAAGGTGAGCGCAGTCCAGCCGTTGTTGTCCTGCAGACCCAAATCGATGTCCGGGGTCTTGGTCAGAAGCTCCTTGAGGCTCTCGTCTCGGCCATCACGCGCCAAATCCATCAAGGTGTGGTACAAGTGCGCCACGCCGCCCAGGTCCAGGAGCTCCCGCCCCAGGTCGTGCAGCTTTTCCGCGCGCGCCAGATCCACGGCGTTGCGGCCGTCCTTGCCGCGGATATTGATATCCGCCCTGGCACTCACGAGAGCGCGCGCAATATCCGCCCGTTGCATGCGGATGGCCACCAGCAGCGGGGTTTCGCCATCGCTGTTCACGGCATTGACGTCATCTCCGCAGGCATCGAGCAGTTTCTCCAGCCCCTCCAAGGAGCCGGAGCTGGCGGCACAATGGAGCGGGGTCCACCCAGAGTTGTCGCACACACGGGGATTGGCTCCGCGTTCCAGCAGCAGGGCCACCACGGCGGGATTCATCTGTTGCGCCGCCCACATGAGCGGAGTGAGGCCGTTCTCGTCCCGCGCCTCCATATCCGCGCCATCCTGAAGCGCTTGGGCCACACCGGTGTCATTGCCGTGGGCGGCGCAGCTGATGAGCGCGGCGTTCAGCCTGTCGTCCTTGGCGGCGGCAGGCTGCTCATGCACGGTAACGCGGGAAATGGAGGCGGGGTTGTCCGCCTTCTGCTCCTCAGGGCTGCATGCGGCAAGGCAAGCCGCCGAACACGCCAGCAGCACAATCCTTGCACTGTATCCCTGCCTCATAAGGTGTGAACACCGGGGTGCGCGGCAGGGCTCATTGCGGCACGGTCAGGCTTTCCGCCTGCTCGCGGGTGAGCTCTACGCACTGCCAGGGCAGGCCGTACTTGTTGAGGGCCTCCATGAAGGGATCGGGGTCGTTCTGCTCCATGTTGAATACGCCCTTGCCGCTCCACACGCCGGAGAGGATGAGGCGGCCGCCGATGGCCGCAGGAACGCCGGTGGTGTAGGAGACGGCCTGGGAACCGACCTCCTTGAAGCATTCCTCATGGTCGCAGATGTTGTAGATGTAGACAGCCTTGTACTTGCCGTCCTTCTTGCCCTGGATGATGCAGCCGATGCAGGTGCGGCCGTGCGTGGTCTTGCCGAGGTCGCCGGGGTTGGGCAGCACGGCCTTGAGGAACTGCAGCGGCACAATCTCCACCCCCTTGTAGGTGATGGGTTCAATGCTGGTCATGCCCACATTCTTGAGCACGGTGAGGTGGTTGATGTAGTTGGGGGAGAAGCTCATCCAGAACTGGGCGCGCTTGATGGTGGGAATGTGCTTCACCAGGGATTCCATCTCCTCATGGTACATGCGGTAGATTTCATAGGTGCCCACGCCCTGCGGGCAGGCGAAGGGCTGGTGCATGCTCATGGCCCCGGTCTCCTGGAAATCGCCGTTCTCCCAGTGGCGGCACGGGGCGGAGACCTCTCGGATGTTGATTTCCGGGTTGAAGTTGGTGGCGAAGGCCTGGCCGTGGTCGCCGCCGTTCACGTCCACAATGTCCAGGTACTCGATTTCATCGAAATGGTGCTTGAGGGCCCAGGCGGTGTACACGTTGGTGACACCGGGGTCGAACCCGGAGCCCAGCAGGGCGAAAAGCCCGGCCTTCTCAAAGCGCTCCTGGTAGGCCCACTGCCACTTGTACTCGAACTTGGCCACGTCGCGCGGCTCGTAGTTGGCGGTGTCCTCATAGTGGCAGCCCGCCTCCAGGCAGGCATCCATCAGCGGCAGGTCCTGGTACGGCAGCGCCACGTTCAGCACCAAATCCGGCTTGATTTCCTTCAGCAGGGCCACCGTGGCGGGCACGTTGTCCGCATCCACCGCATGCGTGGTGATTTTCACACCGCTGCGCTCCAGCACATCCTGTGCAATGGCATCGCACTTGGCCTTGGTGCGGGATGCCAGGTGTATTTCCTTGTAGACATCCGCCATTTGCGCGCACTTGTGGGCCACCACGTGGCCCACACCACCTGCTCCGATGATGAGTACCTTGTTCATGTGCGGAAAGGATGCACGAAAAGCGCCCATACGTCAAGGATAATCCGCACGCGGCCCAGCATAAAACAGTCCGCCCCGCAAGGCACTCTGCCATGCGGAGCGGGGTAATTGTTCTGTGCGGTTGAACTTACTTCTTCCTGCGCCGCCTTGCGGACAGCGTGCAGAGAGCAAGCAAGCCCAGCGTGCCCGTGGTCGGTTCCGGGGTGGGAACGAGTGCAGTGAACACGGGATTACCTTGGACGTCTATGCTCATGGTCTGGCTGGCGTAACCGCCCATGAGCAGGGTGATGTCCCTCCCGGCACTTTCCGAGGTCAGCTCGGCATCCCCCAGGTCAAAGGCAATGCCGTTGGATTCGGGGTTGAAGCCCTTCGGCAGGGAAAGCTCGGAGGCTTCAAAGGTGACATCCGCCATGTCCACGGAGCAGTGGAACAGGTCGGAGAGCTTGAAGTCGTACACGCCCTCCACCAGTTTGTATGTGGTCTGGGAATGCTTGATGGTGACATCGCTGAGAGTGATGGTGTTGCCGCCCACGTATATCTCGTTGTTGGCGGTGATGGTCATGCTCTTAATCAGGAGGTCTGACTCCGACTGGATTTCCAGCCCGTCTGCCATGCTGGTGGCACGCCCGGTCCCGATAATCTTTTTCTCGGTCACGGTAAGCTCCTGCAGCAGACCGGGAGTCGCGTCGGAAAGAGCCTTGATGGAGGTGTTCCCTGCGATGACGCCTTCTTGGAGTTGAGGCGCATGCCGGGGCAGTAGTCGAACGTTGCGGCGTCGTAAAAGAGGATGTCCTGGTTCTCCGATGCCGAGATGGCGAGCTCGCACGAGCTGTTTCCTTTCACGTACAGGCCGTGCAGGTAGGTGATGCCGGTCGTGGAGTCGTTCACCACGTTGTTGCGGAACTCAATGTGCCCGTTGTCGGCAATCAGCGTGTTTCCGTGAATATTGAGGTACATGCCGCCGGCATTCTCGCCACTGTTGCCGCCCAAGGTGAGGGTGTGGTTGATGCCCTCCCACAACTGGTGCTTGCCCGTGATACGCACGCTCTCGGCAACCACATCATTCTGCAGCACAAATTTCACCTTCTCGGTAGTGGAATGCTTGCTGATATCATCGGTGCTGTACACCTGCACCTCAGTTGTCACGGGCGCAGCATAGACGGCATGCGGAACGGCAACCGCCCCCAGCAGGGCAGCCATTAGAGAAAGGGGCAAACAAGGTTTCATGTTATATGTGCACGCGCGCGGCCGTTGCAGCACGCCATTGAATTGTACCAGAAAACTTCCACAATTCAATCCTTCATGCAGCATTTGACGCAGGAGGCACGTGTGTCCGCCGTTAAAAAGTTGCCAATCGGGGCGGGGTGTGGTAGAATCGGGGCGCGATATGAAATACCAAGGCCTTTACACTGCAATCATCACGCCGTTCCAGGACGACAAGGTTGACTACGATGCGTTCGCCAAGCTCATAGAGGCGCAAATCGCCGGGGGCGTGGACGGCATTGTGCCCGTGGGCACCACGGGAGAATCCCCCACGCTCACGCACGCGGAGCACATGGAGGTGATCCGCCGCGCCATCGAGTTTGCCGCCGGGCGCTGCCAGGTGATTGCCGGAACCGGCTCCAACTGCACGCACGAGGCCATCTCCATGACCCAGGAGGCCGAACAGATGGGCGCAGACGGCACGCTGCAGGTGTGCCCGTACTACAACAAGCCCAGCCAGGAGGGCCTCTACAAGCATTTCAAGGCGGTGGCGGAAAGCTCCCCCCTGCCCGTGCTGCTCTACAGCATCCCCGGGCGCAGCGGTATTGAGATTGCCGTGGACACGGTGGTGCGCCTGGCGCAGGACTGCCCCACCATCACCGCCATCAAGGAGGCCGGCGGCAGCGTGGAGCGCGTGAACCAGCTGGTCCAGGCCCTGCCGGCAGATTTTTCCGTGCTGAGCGGCGATGACGGCCTGACTGTTCCGTTCATCTCCTGCGGCGCGGTGGGCGCGGTTTCCGTGACCTCCAACGTGGCCCCGGCCATCATGAAGGAGCTGGTGGACACGGCCATGGGCGGCGACGGCAAACGCGCCACTGAGCTGCAGAAGAAGTACTACCCGCTCATGAAGGGGCTGATGAGCCTGGACACCAACCCGGTGCCCATCAAGGCGGCGCTGGCGCTGCGCGGGGACATCTCTTGGGAGATCCGCCTGCCGATGGTGCCGCTGGCTCAGGAAAAGCACGCCAAGCTGCGCGCGCTGCTGGAGCGTTTCAACCTCATCTAACCCCCTTTCCCATGTTGAAAATCCTCGTTACAGGCATTTCCGGGCGTATGGGCCAGGCCGTCAAGCAGGCGGTGGAGGCCAACCCGGAAACCGAGATGGGCGCCACACACGATGCCGGGCAGGATATTGCCGCCGCGCTGCAGCAGGCGGATATCGCCATTGATTTCTCCTTCCACGGCTTCACGCAGGAGCTGCTGAACGCCGCCGTGGTGCAGGGCAAGCCCCTGGTTATCGGCACCACGGGGCATTCCGCAGAGGAGCGCGCCGCCATTGCAGAGGCTGCCAAGCGCATCCCCATCGTCTTTGCCTCCAACTTCTCCGTGGGCGTGAACACCCTCTTCTGGCTCACCAGAAAGGCCACCCGCATCCTCAAGGACTACGATATCGAGATTGTGGAGATGCACCACCACCACAAGCTGGATGCCCCCAGCGGCACCGCCCGAACCCTGGCGGAGGTGGTGTGCGCGGAAACCGGGCTGGACTATGAAAAGGACGTGATGCACGGCCGCGAGGGCCTGGTGGGAGCACGCCCGCAGCGCCAAATCGGCATGCACTCCCTGCGCGGCGGCGATGTGGTGGGCGACCACACGGTGATGTTCGCCACGGACGGCGAGCGCGTGGAGCTCACGCACAAGGCTTCCAGCCGCATGACCTTTGCCGGCGGTGCCGTGCGCGCCGCGCTCTGGCTCACCGGCAAGCCCGCCGCGCTCTACACCATGCAGGACGTGCTCGGCTTCACAGACTAGTTTCCCGCTTGCCTCCCCATGAACGTATCCGTTGCCATGCGGCGCGTGGGCTTCTCCCTAGGTGCCAACCTGGGGGACCGCCTGACCACGCTGGAACGGGCCTGCGACTACCTCGCGGACCTTTTCGGCTCCCTGCGCCTTTCCCAGGTGTACGAGACGGAGCCCGTGGGCTGCCCGCCCGGCTCCCCCGCCTACCTGAACGCATGCGTGGAGGTGGAGACCGACAAGCCGGCAGCCGAAATACTGGAGCTCTGCCTGCGCATTGAACAGGAGCTGGGACGCACGCGCAGCGGCACCTACGGGGAGGCCCGCACCTGCGATATCGACCTGCTGTACTGCGGCACGGAAACCTGCGCCACGGAGCGGCTCACGCTGCCGCACCCGCGCGCCCACGAGCGGGCGTTTGTGCTGCGCCCGCTGTGCGATATCGATGCCGCGCTGGTGCTGCCGGGGCAGGAGCATACCGTGGCAGAGCTGCTGGCCGCCCTGCCCCCCACGCCCGCCGTGAAACCCTTTCCCCTCTGATTTCCCATGAACCCCAAAATTGAACGGATTTTATCCCTTCGCGGCAAGCGCCCCATCAGCGAGCTCACCGCATACGACTACCCCACCGCCCGCATGCTCGACGAGGCGGGAATCGACATGCTGCTCGTGGGTGATTCCCTGGGCATGGTGGTGATGGGCTACCCGGACACCACATCCGTGACGCTGGAGGACATGCTGCACCACGGCCGCATGGTGGCGCGCGCCTGCAAGAACGCGCTCGTGATACTGGACATGCCCATCCACACATTCGACACCCCGCAGCAGGCGCTCGAAACCGCACGCCGCATGGTGGAAACCGGGGTGGACGCCGTGAAACTGGAGGGCGGTGCCGCCAAGGAGGAGCACATCCGCGCCATCGTCGGGGCGGGCATTCCCGTGCAGGCCCACATCGGCCTCCTGCCCCAGAAGGTCAAGGAGGAGGGCGGCTTCCACATGAAGGGCAAAACCGCAGAGGAGGCCGCCGCCATCATGCGCGACATGGAGGCCGTGGCCCGCGCCGGCGCGTTCTCCGTGGTCATTGAATGCACCAGAAAGGATGCCGCAGCCGCCATCACCGCCGCCTCGCCCATTCCCACCATCGGCATCGGTGCCGGGCACGGCACCTGCGACGGCGAGGTCTGCGTGTTCCATGATTTGGTGGGCGGCTACCCCTGGTTCACTCCCTCCTTCATCTCCCCAAAGGCCGACATAGCCGCAGATATCACCCGCGCCGCCAAGGAATGGGCGGGTGAACTTTCCATGCCCCGGCCCTAAACGCCGGGTTTCTCCCAATTTCTTTGGGAGACATCATGCACTCTGGCGGGAGATTTTTTTTGACTCCGCGGGGTGAATTTGCTAGAATGGATAAAGCCAAAGGCGGCGTACGCGCCGTCTCAACCACAAGCAGAGAAAAAGCCGTGTACACAAACGAGAACTTCTTGCTCCAGCTCCTGGTGGAAGCCGGAGCGATTGCCCAGGAGACGATTGACGCCACGCAGCAGCAGATGCTGCCGGGCGACAGTATCGTGGAATCCCTCATCGAGAACAACCACTTGACCTACGAGTATGTGGCGCAGGTGGCGGCGGCCAACACCGGGCTGGAATACGTGGACCTGGCCGCCGTGGAGGTGGACCCCGCCATGATTGCCCAGGTGGACGCCGAGCTGGCGCGCCGCCTGCGCGTGATACCGCTGGGGGATGACGGCTTCTCCCTGCAGGTGGCCATTGACGACCCGTTCAACATGGAGCAGATGGACAGCATGCAGCAGTTCCTGCAGCGCGACCTGAGCTACTTTGTGGCATCTCCCAAGAAGATGGACGAGGCGCTCAAGAAGTACTACCCGGAGCAGGTGGATTTCAACCAAGGGGATATGGAGGCCCCCATCATTGCGCTGGTGGACAACATGTTCAACGAGGCGCACAGCATGCGCGCCTCCGATATCCACATTGAGCCCATGCTGGACCGCGTGCGCGTGCGCTACCGCGTGGACGGCCGCCTGATTGAAATCATCAACCATCCCAAGAAGCTGCTGGCTCCCATTGTGGCGCGCTTGAAGGTGATGAGCTCCACCATGAGCATTGCGGAGAAGCGCGTGCCGCAGGACGGCCGCATCGAGCTCGACCTGCGGGACGGCACGCACATCGACCTCCGTGTGAGCACCGTGCCCTCCAACCACGGAGAATCCGTGGTGATGCGTATCTTGGACAAGTCCGCCCTTTCCCTGGGCCTGCAGCAGCTCGGCTTCCTCTCCGACGACGAGGCCGTGTTCGACCGCCTGGTGGGCCTGCCGGACGGGGTGATCCTGGTGACGGGCCCCACCGGTTCCGGCAAGACGACAACGCTGTACGCGTGCCTGAACCGCCTGAACCGCCCGGACAAGAAGATCATCACGGCGGAAGACCCCGTGGAATACGAGATGAGCGGCATCAACCAGGTCATGATCCGCACGGAAATAGGCATGACCTTCGCCGCCGCCCTGCGCGCCATGCTGCGCCAGGCCCCCAACATCATCATGGTGGGTGAGATTCGAGACGGAGAAACCGCCGGTATCGCCATTCAGGCGGCCATGACCGGCCACCTGGTGCTCTCCACCCTGCACACGAACGATGCGCCCTCCTCCGTGGCCCGATTGGCAGACATGGGGGTGGACCGCTTCCTCATCGCCTCCGCCGTGCGCGCCATCATGGCGCAGCGCCTGTGCCGCCGCCTGTGCGACTGCAAGGTGGACGGACAGCTCACGGAAAAGGAAGCCCGCGTGCTGGGGATAGACCCCACGCACACCATCAAGCTGCCGCGCCACGGCGGCTGCGAGCGCTGCCGCGGCAAGGGCATGAAGGGCCGTATGGGAATTTTCGAGATTTTCCAGGTGACGGACGACGTGCGCGGCCTCATCAACTCCAACATCACCTCCGCACAGCTGCGCAAGCGCGCACGCGAGCTGGGCATGCGCACCCTGCGTGAGGACGGCATCCGCAAGGTGCTCGCCGGCCTGGTATCGCCGGACGAGGTTATCCGCGTCACCACCGGAGACGCCAGCTAAACCACACACCCCCTTCCCTCATCATGAACATTGAAGCGACACTGGACCTTTTCGTCAACAACGGCATGCTGGACAAATCTGTTGCCAAGGAGGTGGCAGAGGAACAGTCCACCAACGGCAAGGAGCTGTGGGAAACCCTAATCGATTTCGGCATCATCGGCGCCCCGGAGGATTTCTGGGGTATCTTGGCCAACGAGCTGGGCGCACAGTACATCTCCCTGGCAAACTTCACTCCGCCACCGGATGTGCTGGCCATGCTGCCTGCCCACCAGGCCCGCCTGCACGGGGCCCTGCCTGTGGAATACCGTGACGGAGAGGGGCTCTACGTGTGCCTGGAGGACCCGCTGAATCCCCAGACCATCGATGATTTGCGCCTGGCCACCGGAAAGGACGTGTACATGCATGTGGCGCCGGACTACGAGGTGCGCGCCCGCATTGCAGAGTGCTACGGCGGCTCGGATATGGTGATGACGGACCTGCTGGACGAGCTGAGCAGCATGGACGTGACGAGCAAGGACGGCGCGGACGAGGTAAACGCCGCGCCCGTAATCAAGTTTGTGAACCTGGTCATCACGCAGGCCATCAAGGAGAAGGCGTCGGATATCCACCTGGAGCCCTTCGAGAAGGAATTCAAGATCCGCTACCGCGTGGACGGCGCCTTGTACGAGATGGCGCCGCCGCCCATCCACCTGGCCAACCCGGTAATTTCCCGCGTGAAGGTGATGGCCGGCATGAACATTGCGGAACGCCGCGTGCCGCAGGATGGCCGAATCGTCATGAAGGTGGGGGAAAACCGCGTGGATATGCGTGTGAACTCCCTGCCCACCCAGTACGGCGAATCCGTGGTGCTCCGTGTGCTGGACCGCAACAACATTGTGCTGGACCTCACCAAGCTCAACCTGGCACCGCACATCTACGAGTATATCCTGGACACCGTTGCCAAGCCCAACGGCATCTTCGTGGTCACCGGCCCCACCGGTTCCGGTAAGACCACCACGCTCTACGCCGCCCTGAGAGAGGTCAACACCATCGATTCCAAACTCCTCACCGCAGAGGACCCCGTGGAATACGATATCGACGGCATTGTGCAGGTGCCCATCAACGAGCAGATCGGCGTCACCTTCCCCCGCGTGCTGCGCGCCTTCCTGCGTCAGGACCCGGACCGCATCCTGGTGGGCGAAATCCGTGACCAGGACACGGCGCAGATCGCCATCCAGGCCGCACTGACGGGCCACCTGGTGCTCTCCACCCTGCACACGAACGACGCTGCGGGCGCCGTGACGCGCTTCATCGACATGGGGGTGCAGTCCTTCCTGCTGGCGGCCACGCTGCTGGGTGTGCTGGGCCAGCGCCTGGTGCGCACCATCTGCCCGTACTGCAAGACGCCGTACCAGCCGAGCAACGCGCTGCTCATGCAGCTGGGCATCAGCCCCAGCCTCATCGGCCAGCAGAAGTTCTACACGGGCGCGCGCTGCGAGAAGTGCGCCGGCACCGGCTACAAGGGCCGCAAGGGCATCCATGAGCTGCTCAACGTCACAGACCCCATCAAGGAGCTTATCACGGACAACGTACCCTCGCTGGTGCTCAAGCAGAAAGCCATTGAGCTGGGCATGCGCACCCTGCGGGAAGACGGCATCCAGAACATCTTTGAAGGCCACACCACCATAGAAGAGGTGCTCAAGTACACCTAATAGCTTGACGCACCGCCCGCATTTTGCTAGTATTTATTATCGCTTTTTCCCAAACCAAGAACAGACATGCCTAATTTCAAGTACACCGCGCTCGACCAGAACGGAGCCGAATCCACCGGATTCATCACGGCGGACAACAAGATTGCCGCCATGGAGGAAATCCGCGCCAAGGGGCTCCTGGTACGCGAGTGCGAGGAGACAAACGCCAAGAACGCCGCCGCCAAGGCCGCCGAGCAGAAGAAGCAGGAAGCCAAGAACGGCGGCCCCGTGAAGCCCAAGTCCTCCAAGGGCGGCGGCCGCGCCGGAGCCCCCGTGAAGCAGCGCGAGCTCATGATTTTCACGCGCCAGCTCGCCACGCTGATTGATGCGGGACTTCCCCTGCTGCAAAGCCTCAACGTGCTGGGCAAGCAGGAACCCAACGCCAACCTGCGCGCCACCATTGAGGCGCTGGGAGAGGCGGTTCAAGGCGGTGCCACCTTCTCAGAGGCGCTTGCGGCGTACCCGCGCCTGTTCAACAAGCTGTTTGTGAACATGGTGAAGGCGGGTGAGCTCGGCGGTGTGCTGGAGGTGGTGCTCAAGCGTTTGGCAGAGTACCAGGAGAAGGCCAACAAGCTGCGCGGCAAGATTACCTCCGCCATGGTCTACCCCTGCATCATCCTCACCATTGCGGTGGGCATCCTGGTGTTCCTCATGCTCGTGATTGTGCCCAAGTTCAAGGGCATGTTCGAGAGCCAGAACATGGAGCTGCCCGCACTTTCCGAGTTCGTGTTCAACTTCTCCGACAACTGCATGGCCTGTGATGTGGTGCCGGTGATTCCCAACGCCGTCTTCGTGCTCATCGTCATCGCCCTGGCCATCGTCGGCCTCGGCATCTGGAAGCGCACGCCCAAGGGCGGCCGCTGCATCGATACCTTCATGCTGAAGATACCCAAGATCGGCCAGCTGCTCAAGGTGAGCGCCGTGGCCCGCTTCTCCCGCACCTTCGGCACCCTGGTCTCCTCCGGCGTGCCCATCCTGCAGGCCCTCATGATTACGCGCGACACCGCCGGCAACGTGGTGGTGGCGGATTCCGTGACCAAGATTCACGATGCCGTGCGAGAGGGTGAATCCATCGTCACTCCCATGTCCTCTTCCCCCGTGTTCCCGCCGATGATGATTTCCATGGTGGACGTGGGCGAGGAAACCGGCCAGCTGCCGGACATGCTCATGAAGGTGGCAGATGTGTACGATGAAGAGGTGGACAACAACGTGACCGCCCTCACCGCCATGCTGGAGCCTCTCATGATTGTCTTCCTGGCTGTGATTGTGGGTTCCATCGTGCTCGCCATGTTCATGCCGATGATGAAGATCATCGAAACCGTCTAATCGCCATGAAAGCTTGCAAGCGCTACGCCCGCGCCGGTTTCACGCTGATTGAAATCCTCGTCTGCATCGCCATCCTCGCCATGCTCGCGGTCGTGCTGCTGGAGGTGCGCGGCTACATCAACAACAAGAAGCTGCTCAACGTTGCGCAGAGCCAGATTGCCATGCTGGAAACCGGCATGAACGCCTACCGCTCCGACAACGCCGGCTCCCTGCCCGACGGCGATGGTGACGAGGCAAGCTCCCACACGCTCTACGCCGCCCTCTACCGCGACAAGGACAACAACGGCGAGCCGGACCAGGAATCCGGCGTGGCCCTGCCGCCATACTGCAACTCCTTCGCTGTCATCAAGGACACCAAGGCGCACGAGGAGCTGGACGGCATCCCCGTCATCAAGCAGCAGGTGCGCACCCAGAAGGGCCGCAAGAAGCTCTGGGTCATCCAGGACCCCTGGGGCAACACCTACCGCTACCGGCTCGGCTTTGACCAGGACAACTCCAAGGGCAAGGCAGGCAAGGGTGTGAACCCGGATTTCGATATCTTCTCCCTGGGAGGAGACGGCTTGGGAGACGGCACCAGCAACGAGGGCGAGAACTCGGACAACGTGTCCAACGTGCGCTCCTGGAAATGATATCGCGATGACCGGCTGCCAAGCCATCCTGCTGGCGGTGCTGGCCCTGCCACCCGCCCTGCACGCGCAAGCTCCCTCCCAAGGGGAGCTTGCTCCGCTTATGGAAGCGGTGAAGCGCGTAACCCCGCAGTGGGCGGACCGGGTGGAATTCCGCGTGAAGGAAAAACCCGCCACACTGGAGGCCCGCAACGGGCGCCTGTGCATCACCGCGCCGAGCCGGCGCGAATGCCTGCGCGCCTACGGCTACTATCTGCGGAACCTGGCGGGCGTGCACCTTTCCCGCAACGGGGACAACGCCACCGCCGCCCGCTTTGTGCTGCCGGAGGCGCCCGTGGTGCTGCCCGCCGCACCGCAAGGCAACTTTGCATACAACTACTGCACCCTCTGCTACAGCGGGGCCCACTGGGACCGCACCCGCTGGGGGCGGGAGCTGGATTTGCTCGCCCTGGGCGGCTACCGCTATGTTCTGGTCACGGCGGGGCTGGAGTCCGTGTGGCGGGATTTTCTCACGGAGCTCGGCTGCACGCCGCAGGAGATTGGCGACTTTATCGCCAATCCCGTTTACAGCGCCTGGTGGCACATGGGCAACCTGCAGGGAGAGGGCGGCCCCGTGCACCCGGACATCATCCGCCGGGAGGCGGAGCTGGGCCGCTTCCTGGTGCAGCGTGCGCTGGAGCTGGGCATGCAGCCCGTGCTGCAGGGATACACCGGCATGCTGCCATCACGCCTCCCGCAGGAGCGCGCGGGAGGGCGCGTGCTGCCGCAGGGCCAATGGGTGGCGGGGTATGAACGCCCTGCCGTGCTGGACCCCGCCTCACCCGCCTTCCCCGCCATGGCGGCACGCTGGTACAGGCTGCTGGAAAAGCATTACGGGCACCGCGCCGCCGCCTTCTGCGGCGACCTGTTCCACGAGGGCGGCAACACGGCCGGCTGTGATATCCGGGCATGCGCGCAATCCATCCAGCGCGCCATGCAGCAGGCATCTCCCGGCAGCACCTGGTTCCTGCAGGCCTGGGGCCGCAACCCGCTCCCGCAGCTGCTGGCGGGGCTTGACCGCAAGCACAGCTGCATTCTGCTGCTGGACAAGGACCTGAGCGCGGGGCACGATCCGCTCTACCGCGGCCACCCGCACCTGGCACGCCCGCAGGTGCAGGGATTCCGCCAGGTTTGGTGCGAGCTGGCGAACTTCGGCGGCAAGCAGGTGATGTACGGCGGCTTTTCCCTGCTGGAGAAGGGAGACTTCCCCGGCAGCGGGTTCGAGGGCATCGGCCTGCTTTCCGAGGGGCTGGAGACCAACCCGCTCTACGACACCCTGCTCACCGAGCGCGCCAACCGCGCAAGCGGGGAAATCAACCGCGCGGACTTTATCCGCAACTACGCCCGCACCCGCTACGGCGTACAGGATGAGCGGCTGGAGAAAGCCCTCTCCCTGCTGGCGGAGAGCGTGTACAACCCGGCGGGCATGCGCGAGGGCGGCCGGGAGAACATCCTCTGCGCGCGTCCCTCCCTGCTGGCGGAGCGCGTGTCCACCTGGGCGGTTTCCACCCCCTACTACGACACCGCCAAGGTGGAGGAGGCCGCAAGGCTCATGCTGGCTGCGGGCAAAGAGCACCATCTGGATTCCCTGCCCACCTTCCGCTATGATTTGGCGGATGTGGCGCGCCAGGTACTGGCGGACCGCGCGCGCCCGCTGCTGCAGCGGCTCGCAGCCGCACACCGGGCGGGTGATGCCGCCGCGTTTGAGCGCCGCAGCGCAGAGTTCCTGGAGATGATACGCCACAGCGCGGATGTGCTGGCCTGCTCGGAATTCTTCCTGCTGGGCAAATACGAGCAAGGTGCTGCCGACCGCGCGGGAAGCGACCCGCAGGCGCGCGCCCAAATGGTGCAGGCCCTGCGCCGCCTTATCACCACCTGGGCCCGCGGCAACACCCCGCTCAACGACTACGCCCACCGCGAGTACGCCGAGCTCATGCGCCACTACTACCTCCCGCGCTGGCAGGTATACCTGGACCGCAAGCTGGCGGAGCTGAAAAACGGTTTCCGCGCTGCGGCAGCCACCACTTCCGCCACCGTCACCAACAACGGGGAAGCCGTCTCCACCACCGCAGAGGTGGACGCTGCCGTGGACCGCATCCAGCGGGAATTCCCTGCGGCGGACATCCCCCTCCTGCTCACCCCGCAGGGCAATGTGCTGGAGGTGGCGGAAAAGATTTTGAAATAGCGCGCCAAACATACAAACAAAACGGCCATGCGCGCCATGTTCCGCGTGACACGGGCGCTGACGTGTGGTATCATCCTGCGCGCAAATCATATACCCACCAAGATGATTACATCTGATTTTCTCGTGATCGGCAGCGGGGCCGCTGGACTCAGCTTCGCCCTGCGTGCCGCGGAACACGGCAAGGTCGTTGTGCTCTGCAAGAGCGACCCCCTGGTCTCCAGCTCCGCCAAGGCCCAGGGAGGCATTGCCGCCGTGACCGACAAGAACGACACCTTCGACGAGCACATTGCCGACACCCTGGATGCCGGGGCCGGGCTGTGCGACGAGAAGGCCGTGCGCACCATCGTGACGGAGGCCCCGGAGGCCATCCGCGAGCTGCTGGCCTGGGGCGTGGATTTCGATACCGAAAAGGGCGGCGAATTCGAGCTGGGGCGCGAGGGCGGCCACGGCAAGCGCCGCATCCTGCACGCCAAGGACACCACCGGCCTGGAAATCAGCACCAAGCTGCTGCAGTGCGCGCAGGCACACCCCAACATCACCCTGCTGGACCACCGCATCGCCATCGACCTCATCACCACCGCCAAGCTGGGCTGCGTGACGGAGGACCGCGTGCTGGGAGCCTACGTGCTCAATCCCGCCACGGGGGAGGTGGATATCTTCCGCTCAGACCGCGTGCTGCTGGCCACGGGCGGCACAGGGCGCTGCTACATGTACACCACCAACCCGCCCACCGCCACGGGTGACGGCGAGGCCATGGCCTGGCGCGCCGGGGCAGTTATCTCCAACCTGGAGTTCGTGCAGTTCCACCCCACCACGTTCTACAACCCCAACAGCAAGGACCACGACGGCCTCACCTTCCTCATCTCAGAGGCCGTGCGCGGCGAGGGCGGCGTGCTCCGCGGCCCGGACGGCCGGGAATTCATGCAGAAGTACGACAAGCGCGGCAGCCTGGCCCCGCGCGATATCGTGGCCCGCGCCATCAACAGTGAAATCCTGCGCACGGGTCATCCCTGCATGTACCTGGACATGACCCACAAGCCCAAAGGCTTCATGGCGGAGCGTTTCCCGTACATCTACGAAACCTGCAAGAGCTACGGCGTGGATGCAGAGGTGGACATGATTCCCGTGGTGCCCTCCGCGCACTACCAGTGCGGCGGCGTGGCCACGGACACGAACGGGCAGTCCTCCCTGCGCGGGCTGTTTGTGGCGGGAGAATGCGGCTGCACCGGCCTGCACGGCGCAAACCGCCTGGCCAGCAATTCCCTGCTGGAGTGCGTGGTTATCACCAAGCGCGCCATCCAGACCATGCTCACCAGCCTGCCCCTGGCCCACAAGATGGAGGAATACCCCATCCCGGAATGGGTGCACGGCGAGAAGGCCGAGCGCGACGACCTGGCCATCCTCTACCACTGCTGGGACGAGGTGCGCCGCACCATGACCGACTATGTGAGCATTGTGCGCACAGACCACCGCCTGCAGCGCGCCGCATCCCGCCTGCGCAACATCAACCGTGAAATCAACGAATACTACTGGGGCTACCGCGTAACCCCGGAAATCATCGACCTGCGCAACCTGGCGCTCACCGCATCCCTGATTGTGGACTGCGCCATCCGCCGCAAGGAATCCCGCGGGCTGCACTGCACGCTGGACCACCCGGAGAAGCTGGCGGAGGCCCGCCCCAGCCTGCTGCACAACTGGTAACCCCACACCCGCCGTTCCGCCACCCATGAAGGCTCCCCTGCTCTGCTCCGTCTGCCTGTTCGCCGCGCTGCTCGTTTCCGGCAATGCGCTGGCCGTGGGCGTGTCCGGCGCGGGCAACAACAAGCCCGCCCAGCCGGCGGAGGGCGAGACCAAGCCCGCAGAGCCGCGCAAGCCGGCGGCGGATGTGAAGCCAACATCCCAATCCGCCAGCCGCCTGGTGCCGCGCGCCACGGATGCCACGCGCCGCCAGATGAGCGCGGAAAACCTGCGCGAGGCCTCCATCCGCAACGGCCCCATCAAGCCCACCATCGACCAGAGCCACCGCCAGAATTTCCCGGACCCCAAGACGCTCCCGCAAACCAAGCGAATCGGCGCCTACCCGTGGCATTTCGATATCACCGCCACCTACTTCTTCATCGGTGAGCTCGCTTCTCAGAACAACCCCGTGCCCAACACCGCCAGCAGCTGGGACAGCATGTGGGACGACAACTACGGCGGGTACGACGACCCCAACCCCGCCAACCGCGACCCCGTGACCTACGCTCCCAAGGGCTTCACGCCGCAGCTCAACCCGTTCTATGTGGCACTGCCCTACAACGATATCCAGCACGGAGGCCCCCGCCCGGAGGCGTCCTCCGTCATCCCCTGGTACAAGCGCGACAAGGCCGGCAAGTATGAATCCGTGTGCCGCGGCATGTGGGTGCAAATCTACTACAACGGCAAATACTGCTTTGCCCAGTGGGAGGATGTGGGCCCCTTCTGCGTGGACGACTGGGAGTACGTGTTCAAGGGGGCCCGCCCGCGCAACACCTCCAACAAGTGCGCCGGGATTGACATTTCACCCGCCGTGCGGGACTACCTGGGCATCCCCGGCGGCATGGCCACCGTGCACTGGCGCTTTGTGGAGTTCTCCCTGGTGCCGGGCGGCCCCTGGGCACGCTACGGCAAGGACAACCCCTTTGTGAATCCCGCCCTCACCCAGGCGGTCCGCAAGTACCAGATCAAGAACCACATTGTCACCAAGAGCGGCAAGAAGCTGGTGAAGAAAACCACGGAGGGCGGCACGCTCAAGCGCAAGGGAGACAACGAGCCCCTGCGCACCAAGGGCCGCCCGCCCTATGTGAAGCACAGCGTGGACCCCGCAAAGCTCAAAGACTCCAAGCTTAGAACCAGATAATTTACAATTTACAATTTACAATTTACAATTTTAGAGTTCGGCGCGCTCCGCGCGCAGGCACCACACCTAATCCTATTTTCCCCCTTTGTTCCGCAACATCATCCTTGATTGGTCCGGCACGCTGTGCGACGACCTCGACCTCACCATAGAGGCCACCAACTACGTGCTCTCCCAGTACGGGCGCTCGCCGCTCACGCGTGAGCAGTTCCGCGCGGAATTCCAGCTCCCCTACCCGGACTACTACGCGTGGAAGACCCCGGAGGTGCCGCTGGAGCAGCTGGAGAACCACTTCCGCTACGCCTTCGCCCGCTCCACCGCGGGCGTGACCCGCATTCCGCACGCCGCCCCCTTTCTGGAGTTCTGCAAGCGCCGCGGCATCCGCCTCTTCACCCTCACCAGCATGGATTCCAAGGCCTTTGTCGATCAATCAAAGGAGCTGGGCTTCCACGACTATTTCGAGCACATCCACTCCGGCATCCACAACAAGGAAAAGTACATTGCCACCCTCATGCAGCTCCACGGGCTCAACCCGGCGGAAACCGCCTTTGTGGGCGATATGCAGCACGACATGGCCGCCGCGCACCGTGCAGGTGTCACCGCCGTGGGCGTGCTCACAGGGTACAATGATGCCAACCAGCTCTCCCAGGCGCGTCCGGATATCATGCTGCCGGACCTCTCCGCCCTGCAGGCCCTCATGGCGCGCACGGACACGCCGGATGCCATCCGCATCAACGGCCTGGTGCTCACCTGCCACATCGGCTGGCCGGACGACGAGCGGGAGGAGGTGCAGACCCTCAAGGCGGATGTGGTGATGGACGCACCTGTGCCCTTCCGCCAAACGCGGGAGGACCTGGCCAACACCATCGATTACGATGCCGTGGCCCAACGCCTCACCGCCCTGACCGCGCAGGAACCCGTCAAGCTCGTGGAAACGCTGGCCCACAGGCTCGCCGCCTGCTGCGTGCAGGAATTCGGCGCGCCCGCAGCCACCGTCACCCTCTACAAGTACATCCTCCCCAACACGGATTCCGTGGCTGTTGTCACCAGGCAATGCCGCGCAGATTGACAGCTGCAATTTCACATGGCGGTGTTGAGCCGGGCAAGCGGGATTCTACCCGCCCCCCAAGCCCGCCACCTCCGGCGGCGGGTTCCTGCGGACAGGGGTGTCCGCAGCTTGGGGGCGCGCCGTGCCACCGGCACGCCGCGCCCACTCCCCCTGCGGGGTCGTGTGTTCGAATCCTGATAAGGTACAACAACAGGGGAGGCCCAACCTTGCGGCTGAGCCTCCCCTGTCGTTGAGTCGGGCAAGCGGGATTCGAACCCACGACCCCTTGCACCCCATGCAAGTGCGCTACCAGACTGCGCTACTGCCCGAACTGTTTGCTTTCCCCTTGGTGGAGTCGGCGGCGACAGTATACGCAGGCATTTTGAAGTTGTCAACACCTTTTTTTCATGATATGATATTTTCCGTCATGAAGAAGGTAAAAACAGCGGTAGTGGGAGCGAGCGGATACACCGGGCAGGAGCTTTTGCGCATCCTGCTGCGCCATGAGGGCGTGGAGCTTGTGTGCGCGACCTCACGCCAGTATGCGGGGCAGCGTGTGAGCGACCTTTTCCCGCGCTTCCGCCATGTGCCGGGGGCAGATTTGTGCTTCACGGATTCCGATGTAGCCGCCATTGCCGCCACGGGAGCGGAAGCGGCGTTCCTGGCGCTGCCGCACGGGGTATCGGCTGCCTACGGGCGCGGGCTGGTGGAGGCGGGCATCCGCGTGATTGACCTTTCTGCGGATTTCCGCTTGAACGACCCTGCGGTTTACGAGGAGTTCTACGGCAAGCCGCACCCGGATGTGGAGCTGATGCGCGAGGCCGTGTACGGCATGCCGGAGTGGCACCGCGCGGAGATTGAACAGGCGCGCATTGTCGGTTCCCCCGGCTGCTACCCCACCAGCATCATCCTGCCGCTGGTACCGCTGCTGAAAGCGGGTCTGCTGCTGCCGGACGATATTGTAGTGAACAGCGGCAGCGGCGTTTCCGGCGCCGGGCGCAAGGCGGATGTGCAGTACCATTTCTGCGAGTGCAACGAGAGCATGCGCGCGTACGGCGTGCCGCGCCACCGCCACCTCTCCGAGATTGAACAGGAGCTTTCCGCCGCTGCCGGGCGCAAGCTTTGCATCACCTTCACCCCGCACCTTATGCCCGTGAACACCGGCATTGTCACCACCACGGTGGCCAAGCTCGCCCCCGGCGCCACGCTGGAGCAGATGACCGAGTGCTACGGGAAGGCGTACGCCAACTGCCCCTTCGTGCGCCTGATGGGCCCAGGCAAGCCCGCGGACACCAAGAACGTGACCCGCACCAACTTTGTGGACATCGGCTGGGCGGTGGATTCCCGCACCAACCGCGCTGTGCTCATGAGCGCGGAGGACAATGTCATCAAGGGTGCGGGCGGCCAGGGCGTGCACGCGTTCAACATCATGTTCGGGTTCGACGAGACGGAAGGTCTCTGGCTCATCTGATACCACCGCATGAAACCGGTCCTCCTCATCGTAGATGACGAAAAGGGCACGCGCCAGACACTGGCTGCGGCGCTGGAGGACAACTACGAGGTGTACCCGGCCGGCAACGCCAAGGCCGCGCGCGCCATCCTGGAAAGCGAGCCCGTGGAGCTGCTGCTCACGGACCTGCGCCTGGGCGGGGAGAGCGGCATGGACCTCATCGACTACGCGCGCACGCTGCCCAAGCCGCCGCAGTGCATCATGATGACGGCGTACGGCAGCCCTGACACGGCGGCGGAGGCCAAGCGGCACGGAGCGTACTACTTCCTGAACAAGCCGCTGAACCTGGATGAGGTGGAGCTGCTGCTCAAGCGTGCCTCCCACACGCAGGAACTGGAGGAAACCAACCGCGAGCTCGCCACCCGGCTCAACCCGAATTCCGGGCTGGACCGCATGCTGGGAGACAGCCCGCAGATGCAGGACATCTTCAACCGCATCCGCCGCGTGGCGCCCTCCACCGCCACCGTGCTCATTCAGGGAGAAACGGGAACGGGCAAGGAGCTGGTGGCGCGTGCCATCCACAACCTTTCCGAGCGCAAGTCTGCCAAATTCGTACCCGTGAACTGCGCGGCCCTCTCCCCCCAGCTTATGGAGAGCGAGCTTTTCGGCCATGAGCGCGGGTCCTTCACCGGGGCCAGCCAGCGCCGCATCGGCCGTTTCGAGGAGGCGGACGGCGGCACGCTCTTCCTAGACGAAATCGGAGAAATCGATATCCCCACCCAAGTGAAACTGCTGCGCGTGCTGGCGGAGCGCAGCATTGAGCGCGTGGGCAGCAACAAGAGCATCCCCGTCAACGTGCGCGTGCTCGCCGCCACCAACAGGGATTTGGAAGCCATGGTGGCGGAAGGTAGCTTCCGGCAAGACCTCTACCAGCGCATCAACGTGATTTCCATCACCCTGCCTCCCCTGCGCGAGCGCAGCACGGATGTGGTGCTCATGGCCAACGCCTTCCTCAAGGAGCTGGGCAGAGAGAACCGCAAGGAGGGGCTGCGCCTCTCCCGCCCCGCGCTGGATGCGCTCTGCGCCTACAACTGGCCCGGCAATGTGCGCCAGCTGCGCACCGCCATTGAGCACGCCGTGGTGATGTGCACCGGGCAGGAAGTGGCGCCCGCAGACCTGCCCTCCTACCTGCATTCCGCAGGGGTGCAGCCGGCAAAAGTGCGGCAGCATGCCCCCGCCGCGGATTTTGTGCTTGATAACACCACCTCCTATAACTTAAGATTGGTGGAGGAAAGGACCATCCGCCTGGCCCTGCAAGCCGCCGGGAACAACCGGACGGAAGCCGCCAGGCTTCTGGGCATCGACAGGCGGACCCTTCAGCGCAAGCTTCAACAACTTTCATAACAGTTTCACTTACAACATATCACTATCATGCAGCAGTTCTCTTCCCGCGAACAAACGGCAAAATTCTATTCGGGCATCCGTCTCCTCCTCGGCGTTGTCGTGGTGGGTCTGGCCCTCTTCCAGCTTTTCATCACCTTCCGCGGCCTTGACCAGCCCGCCGCCATGGACCAGGCGCAAATCGCCCGCCAGATAGCGCGCGGCGAAGGGGCCACTTCCAAGATGATAAGGCCCATCGACGTGAAGGACATGGACAAGGTGAAACAAAAGAAGGCAATCAACTTCAACGCCTTCCCGGACACCAACTACGCCCCGCTTTACCCCCGCGTGCTCGCCACGGCTGTCAAGATTACCGGGTACGACAAGTTTGAACCCACCCGCATGGATGCGGAGCTCTCCAACGTGTACGGCGGGGACCGCGTGATTGCGGGTGTGAGCACGCTGTTCTACCTCACCTCCCTGTTACTGGCCTACCTGTTGTGCAAGAGACTGTTCGATGAGATGATAGCCTGCACCACGGTGGCCTTCATGGGCTTGAGCGAGCTCATGCTGCAGTACGCGGTGAGCGGGCTGGCGCAAACGCTCATGATGAGCCTGCTGCTGGGTTCCCTGCTCTGCATGATGTCCGCCATCCGCGCCAGCCATGCGGAAAACGTGACCAAGAGCGCGCTGTGGAGCACCCTGGCCATGCTGTGCGTGGCCCTGCTCTGCCTGTGCAACAACATGGGTATCTGGTGCGCGGCGGGCATGGTGCTCTACTGCGGTGTCTTCCTGAAACCCAAGGGCCTGCATGCGGCCTACGGGGCCATCATCCTGGCCTTTGTGGTGCTGCTGCCCGCCTTGTCCACGTGTGCGCCCACGGGCGGTATCGGTGAAAAGTTCCTGCACTCGGTGTACTTCGGCTTCGGCGGTGAATCCGGCAACCAGCTGATGCGCAGCACGGCGGAGGCCAGCGTGAACTTCAACAACTCCAACTTCTTCCTGCGCCTCTTCGGCTACACCTTCGCCCAGTTCAACGCCCTCTACACCAACATGGGCTCCATTGTGGTGACGCCGTTCTTCCTGCTGGCCCTCTTCAACCGCTTCAAGAGCGATGTGGTGGAAGGCATCAAGTGGTGCACCTTCTTCATGTGGATTCTCTCCTGCGTGGGCCTGGCGCTCTTTGGGGAAACGGCTCCGCTGGGCGTCTCCCAGCTCACCATCCTGTTTGCGCCGGTGTTTGCGGCATACGGCCTGGCCATGGTGTTCAACCTGCTGGCCCGCCTGAACCTGGGGCAGAACCTCAAGCCCACCCGCGCGCTGACCATCTTCCTGATGCTGCTCATCTCATCCGGCCTCTTCCTCTTCCAGCTTCCCAAGCAGCTCTACCTGGGCATTTGGACGAGCGCCCGCGGCCTGCCGCACTATCCCCCGTACTACCCGCCCAAGCTCAACGGCGACCTGTACGACATGACGAACAGCGAGGACTTGATTGTGACGGACCAGCCGTGGGCGGTGGCCTGGTACGCAGACCGCAAGGCACTGTGGATACCGCGCAGCATAGACGAGTTCACGACCGTGCTGGAGCCCATCTTCGGCCGCGGGAACCAGAGGATACAGGGATTCCTGATCACGCCCACCTCACATGCCATGCCTGCGGGCGGCATTGCGGGCATCATCAATGATTCCGGAGACTTTGCGCCGCTGGCGATGGAAGGCAAGATGCTGCAGCTGGCTCCCAAGCACAACATGGCGTTTGCAGACCTGTTCACCGTGCATGCGAACGAGCAGACGGCCACCCGCACGCTGGGCAGCCTCGTCTCCTCACAGGGGCAGTACCCCTACCGCAATTTCCTGCTGGGTGCGGATATCATCTACTACAGCCGCACGCCCAACAACAAGAAGTAACAAGCAAGCGATTCCATGGGGACCAAAGCCAACAAGAAAGAGCCCTCCTTTGAGGAAGCCGCCGCCAGGCTGGAGGAAATCGTTGCCCTGATGGACGACCCCTCCACCGGGATGGAACAGATGATTGCCCTGGCGGAAGAAGGGCTCAAGCTCCTGCGCAGCGGCAAGAAGATGCTGGCGGAGGCGGAGCTGAAGATTCAAAAACTGGAGGCCCCGGAGGAGCAAGCCGAACCGGAACCGCCGGACAACCCAGACAATGCGGGTGATGGATTCTCCCTGTTATAACCTGCCGCCCCTGCTGGCGGGCATCCACTCGCCGGCGGATGTGAAGGCCCTGCCCGCGGACCGGCTGCCGCAGCTGGCGGAAGAGGTGCGCGCCACGCTGATTGAAACGCTTTCCCACACAGGCGGCCACCTGGCGCCCAACCTGGGCGTTGTGGAGCTGTGCATCGCCCTGCACCGCGTGTTCAACACGCCGGAGGACAAGATTCTCTTTGATGTATCCCACCAGAGCTATGTGCACAAGCTGCTCACGGGGCGTGCGGAAAGCTTCCACACCATCCGCCAGTTCGGGGGGCTGAGCGGCTTCACCAAACGCTGCGAATCCGAGCACGACGCCTACGGGGCGGGCCACGCGGGCACGGCGCTTTCAGCCGGGCTGGGCATGGCGGCCGCGCGTGATTTGGCGGGGGAAAACTACCATGTGGTATCCGTGGTGGGAGACGGCTCCTTCGGCTGCGGCACCACCCTGGAAGGGCTCAACAACCTCTCCACCACCACCAACAAGTTCATCCTCATCCTCAACGACAACGAGTGGAGCATCGACAAGAACGTGGGGGCCCTCGCCCGGTACTTCGGCCACCTGCAGCAGACGGATGCCTACGAATGGCTGCGCGGGCGCGCCAAAACCATCATTGAGAAACTGGCCGGGTCCGCCACGCAGAAACAGGTCACCAGGCTGGTGCACGCCGCCCACGGCTTCATCACCCCGCTGAGCTTCTTCCAGGAGCTGGGGCTCACCTACTACGGGCCCATTGACGGGCATGATGTTCGCAAGCTGGAAAAGATTCTCCGCATTGTATCCCGCCAGGACACGCCGGTCATCCTCCACGTCATCACGGAGAAAGGGCACGGCTACGAGCCCGCTCTCAACAACCCGAGCAAGTTCCACGGAATCGGCAAGTACAACGTGGAGGACGGCAGCACCAGCAAGGGCGGCACCATCACCTACTCGGAAACCTTCGGCAACACCCTCACCCGCCTGGCGGAGGACGACCCCGCCATCACCGCCATCACCGCGGCCATGCCCGGCGGCACCGGGCTGCGCCCCTTCCGAGAGCGCTTCCCCAAACGCTTCTTCGACACCGGCATTGCAGAAGAGCACGCCGCCATCTTTGCTTGCGGGCTGGCCAGCCAGGGGCTCAAGCCCTACCTGGCCGTGTACTCCACCTTCATGCAGCGCTGCGTGGACATGATAGAGCATGATGCCGCGCTGCAAAAGCTGCCGGTGCGCTTCTGCATGGACCGCGCCGGGCTTTCCCCGGACGACGGCCCCACGCACCACGGCCTGTTCGACATAGCGATGCTGCGCAGCATCCCGAACCTGGTGTTCATGCAGCCCGCGGACGAAGCGGAGCTGGCGGCCATGCTGGCCACCATGAACGGCATCAACGACCGCCCGAGCGCCATCCGCTACCCGCGCGGCAGCGGAGAGGGCGTACCCCTGCCCGCAGAGCCCGGCCCCCTGCCCATCGGCAAGGCGGAAGTGCGCCGGCAGGGTGGCGATATCTGCCTGCTCGCCCTCGGCAATATGAACAGTGTGGCTGCGGAAGTGGCGGAATTGCTCCAGGCGCAGGGGATTTCCTGCTCGCATGTGAACGCCCGCTTCATCTGCCCGCTGGATGAAGAGTGCATCATGCAGATGGCGGGCAGCCACCGTCTTGTTGTCACGCTGGAAGACCATGTGGTGGCAGGCGGTTTCGGCTCTGCGGTGATGGAGCTGCTCAACACTCGCCGGAGCGCCGCGCCGGTTCTGCGTATCGGCTGGCCGGACGCCTTTATCGAGCACGGCACCCAGCCCATCCTGCGCAACAAGTACAGGCTCACCCCGCAAGCCATTGCGGAAGACATTCTCAAACACCCCCGGATAAGACCATGAACAAGGAAACCCTTACCGCCGTTATCGCCTTGCTCGCGCTGCTTCCCGCAGCCCATGCACAAACCTCCACCCTGGACAATGCCGTTCCCCAAGGAGAGCAGAAGAAGGAGCTCAAGACGGACAACCTCCCCGTCTGGCTTGTCGATTTCTCCAACCTGCCGAGGGAAGACCGCGACAAGTACCTTCAGGGCTTCGGGCGCGCGAAGCAGTTTTTCCAGAAGGGAGACTGGCACGGCTGCATCCTGGAACTCACCAACTGCGAACTCATCTTCAACAAGAACCCGAACTCCTGGAACCTGCGCCTCAGCTGCCTGATTGAGCTCAAGGACCTGGAGCACGCGGACGAGTACCTCAAGAAAATCAGGGAGGTGCTGCCGAACGATCCGGTGACCCTGCTCAACATTGCCAACCTCCACCTGGTGCGCGGCGAATACGAGAGCTGCATCGCGGAGCTCAACAACATCATCCGCGGCCTGCCGTACGACACGGACGAGGAGCTCATCAACATCATGCGCTTCCGCATTATGCTCAGCCACCTGATGCTCGGCCACCCGGAACAGGCGGAGGCCGTCATCAGCGGCCTTACCCCGCTGGACGACACCCCGCTCTACTACTACGGCAAGGCCGCACTCAACATCTACCACGGCAAACGACAGGAAGCCATGATGGATGTGAACTCCGCCAACAACATCTTCTCCAAGAACCAGGCCACCGTGCCCTACCAGCGCGGCATCACCACCGCCGGGCTGATTGACAAGTACCTGCCGGAAATCAACAAGGCCAAGGAGGATGCTCAAAAAGCTCCCCAGCCGGAGAAGAAGAACTAAATGGAAAAGGACACCGGCACGATACTCCGCCAGCTGCCGCTGGGCGAAAACGGACTGATCATCTGCTGGTGCACGGAGCGGCACGGCATTGTCCGCACGGCGGCGCGCGGCGCGCGAAAGCCCGGCAGCGAGCTGAGCGGGCGGCTGGATTTGTTCCACGAGTGCGAACTGCTTTTCGATTTGTCTGCCGCGGGTGATTTGCACCCGCTGAAGAATGCTGCGCTCCTGAACGCGCGGTTGCCTCTGCGGCAGGATTTGACACGGCTGCGGCTGGCCGGCTACATGGCGCAGCTGATGATGGCCACGGTGGAGGGCGGAGAACAGGATGCGGAGTGGCACAGGCTCATCTCCGGCGCGCTGGACTACGTGGCCGCCAACCCTCTGCGGGAGGCCGTTCTCACCCACTTTGAAAAGCGCCTGGCCTCCCTGCACGGCATCTTCAGCCCGCAAATACCGGCCCACACCACACTGCTGCGCCATTTCCACCGCCTCCCCGCAGGACGGGCAGAGCTGGTGGACTCCCTCCGCCGCGGCTAGTTTCCCCTGCCCTTCGCGGCAGTTTCCGGCAGGGGCGTTCATGGCTCGGTTTCTGCCCCCATCAACTTGTCCCAATGATTTTTGGGGACCTATGAATTCATGTGGTGGGGTGGATGGTACGCGAAGCGAATCTTGGTGGTTTTCGTAATGAACAACGGGATAGTGGAGCCACCCCGCCATCCGTCCGCCTCCGCTGCGCTTTGGCGTGACGAGGCGGGGTTCCCCGGCGGAGACGTGCAACGCTCGGCACCCACGGGTTTACACCCGTGGCTACGGGCCCCTTCGGGTGCGCTCCGTCTTTCGGACGGAGCTTTATTTGGCGCGCCTATCGGCGCGGAGCGATACCTGCTTCATCTGGCATGCGGCCAGATCAAGCCCTGTGATTCGCGCGAAGCGCGCATATTGAAAAACTCCGCCGAATGGCGGAGTGCGCCGCAGGCACGGTAG
>JAZLHB010000068.1:0-9496 GCA_045616565.1 Akkermansia sp.
CTAGTGTCTTGTCGAGTTAATTCGTTATAATACAATTCTAGGTGTTTGGGCGGCTGTATGCCTCTTGGCCCTCTCCACGGAATCAATCACCTGCCGCGCCTCTTTTGTCCATACGAAAGGTTTGGCCGAGCGCTTGTTGTAAGTCACGATAAAGCGTTTCAGGTGTTCTCTCAAATCCTTGACGCTCTGGAACGCCATGCGCTGCAGGCCACGCCTTTCCAGGCGGGAGAACCAGTTCTCCACGGCATTGAGCCACGAGGAGCTCGTGGGCGTGAAATGGAAGTGGAAGTTCGGATGCGCCGCCTGCCATTCCCTCACTTCCGCAGTCTTGTGCGTTGAGCTGTTGTCAAGGATGATGTGCACCGCGGCCTTGTTCCTGCGGCTTTTCACCCGGGTGGCCAGCAGGTTGAGGAACGAGACGAACTCCTTGGCCCTGTGCCTTTGGTTGGTGCGCCCGATTACCCGCCCGGTGGCTATGTCGAAGGCGGCGTAGAGGCTGGTCGTGCCGTGGCGGACGTAGTCGTGCGTGTGCCTCTCGACCTGGTGCGGGGCAAGCTGGAGCAGGGGCTGGGTGTGATCCAGGGCCTGTATCTGCGTCTTCTCGTCCACGGAGAGGACGATGGCGTCCACGGGCGGGGACATGTAGAGGCCTATGATGTCTATGACCTTGTCGGCGAAATCAGGGTCCCTGCTGAAATTGAACGTGCTGGTGAGGTGCGGCTTGAGTCCTGCCGCCTTCCACACCTTGCCCACAAGGTAGGGGGACACGCCGGCGTGGCGGCTCATGAGGCGCAGGGACCAGTGCGTCGCCTCCGCCGGGATGCAGTGCATGGTCAGGTGCAGGATTTCCTTGACCTTCCCTCCCTCCAGGCGCGAAGGCTGGCCCGGGCGCGGGGCGTCGCGCAACCCCGCCATGCCCCCGTCCTCATACCTCTGCCGCCATTTGTTGACCGTGTTGAAGGATAGCCGCCGTTCCTTGGCTATCCTGTAGCCGGACTTGCCTTTGGCAAAGTCGAGGATGATTCCGGCACGCAGAACGAGTCTCGCCTCTGCGGTGGCGCTTTTGACCATCTTGCGCAATTCGGCAATGTCGGCAGCGGGTACGGTAATGTTCTTTTTCAACATGGCAAGGGCATTATGGCACAGCCATCCACTATTATCAAGGATTAACTTGACAAGACACTAGTGTTTCCATATCCTTGCGGGGCATGTCAAAAAAGGGTTGTCAGAGATGTTCTAGGCGGGTAGAATGTCGGAGTCGCTTGGGTCAAGTGACCCTTGTCGAGTATTCAGCCCGCCCCTTGAGTGAGGGGCGGGCGCTTTACTGTCCGTGCCGCTGGATGAGCTTTTCCTCCAGCCAATCGAGACTGTCGGCGCGGGCATCCACCAGCCCCCTGCGCTTGGCATCGGCTCCGGCAAACGTCTGCCCCTCCATGTCATCGTCCGCAACCGAGCGGCGGCGGTTCACGGCGGACTTGAAGTCCTGCCATGTCGCCTCCACCTGTCCTTGCAGAAGCTGCCGCTGCTCATCCGTCATGGTCGTGCCGCTCAATCCCGCAGCCTTGTACTTTCCGGCGGCGAACACCTCGACCTTGAGGCCGTGCTGGCTGTACGCATCCGAGCTGTCGGTGACGGGCATCAGCACACCGATGCTGTCCACCCTGGCCGAGGGCGCTGCATAAATCGCGTCCGCCTGGCTCGCCACCCAGTACGCGGCGGAGCAGCACAGCCCGGCGGTGTAGGCGTAGACGTGCTTTTCACGGCTCAACCGCGCCACCGCCGCCGCAAGCTCCGGCGTGCCGTTCACCGTGCCGCCGGGAGAGTCGATGTCCAGCAGCACCGTGTGGACGCTCGGGTCTTGCTGGAGCTGGCCCATGAGGCGCGCCAGCTCCCCGGTTTCCGCATACGCCTCGCCAAACATGCGGAACAGCAGCCCGTCCAGCCCGCTGGCGCGCCGCAGCATGGTGCCGTACAGCGGAACGGTGGCAAGCCCGTCACGCTGCGTGTAGGGCGCGCTGGCGGGTGCGGCTGCGCCCTGCGGCAGGGTGACGGCGGGCATGGTCGTGAGCCGCATGTACGCGGCGGGTTCCATCAGCCAGAGGCCGGGTTCATTGAGCAGGTTCATCTTGGTTTCCATCGTGTTCTGATTGGGTTTGTCGTTGGTCGGTTCCTGTTCCGGCGGATGTGTGGAACGAGGCGTAGAGGTCTTGCGGGGCGAGGCCGTACTTCTCGGCCACGCTTTGGATGAGCTTCATCTCGCGGGCTCGGTTCTCCAGCTCCTCGTTGATGTCCATGCCCAGCTCGGCAAAGTGGTCGGAGAGCGTTTTCAAGCCAGCTTTCACGTCCTCGCGGTTCTGCGCCGCCTCGCGCCCGGCGTCCACCGTCACCCTGCGGGGCGTCGTGAAGTTGACCTCCGTCCAGCCAGCCACCGCCGGAAGCTTGCCCTCGGCAATGGCGTTGCCGATGACCCAGAGCCACAGCGGGCGCAGCATGCGGTCGATGAGAAGCGTCTGCCTGTACGAGAAGCGGCGGTCGGCGCGCGCCACCGTCAGCCTCACGCCGGAGCCCGCCAGCTTCGAGGAGTCGGATGCAAACTCGAACGGCAGCATCCCCAGCGCCGAATCCCGCCGCAGGTGGTCTAAAAAGCCTGTGAACGTGGGCGAGGGGCGGTTGCTCTCAAAGGGCTTTATCTCCTCACCCGGCTGGAGCATCACCAGCTTGCCGCCCAGCACGGTCTGCAACTGCCCGCTGTCGCTCGCCCCCTGCGCGGGGGTGGCCAAATGGAAATCGCCGTCGTCCGCATCCACTCGCCCGGTCGTCAGCACGCGCGTGATGTCCGAGTTGTCTTTCACCGCGTGCTTCTCCAAGGCCAGCAGCTCCATTTCATCGAGGATATGGTTGATAGAGTGCTGCAAGCTCGGGAAGCCCCGCACCTGCGACACCGCATCCGGGTCGTACACATGCAGCACATGCGCGGCGGGCAGGTCAGTGCCCTGGCCGTCGTCTTTCACAAGGCGGTAGGAGAGCGGCCTGCCGTCTGCGTCCAGGCGCACGCCGTCCACCATCCCCTCCGCATCGCTGTCGCTCCCGATGCGGTGCGTCTCGATGAGCTGCACCTTGAGCTGCCCGTCCTGCTCCACCTTGTGGATAAAGATTTCGCCGTCCACGTCCACCGCACGGCAAACGAGGTGCTGGCATTGCGTCAGGTTGAACCGCCCGGAAAGCTCCGCATGACGACCCCAGCGGTTGAAGTACGCCTCGGCCTGGCGGTTCCAGTCCGCGTCCTCGCTCTCCGCCTGGGGCTTCAGGCCGTCTCCCACCGAGTACAAGGCCATGCTCCCCACCAGCTCGCGGATGAACCCGGAGTTGCGCGTCAGGTAGCGCGACCGCCGCACCAGTTCCGACCGCACGCCCGGTGTCAGGTCGAGCACAGCGTCCTGCGGTGCCGCCCCCGGCACGTTCGCGCGCCGGGGCGACCTGTTGGCGTTCTCGAACACCGAGCTGCTGCCGAAGAAGAAGCGCGCGGCGAAGCGTTGCAGGAAGTTCATAGCGGCAGGCGGTTCGGCAGCGTGGACAGGCGGCTGGCTGCGGCCTCTCCGCCCGCCCCCTGGTCCTTCATGCGTTTCAGCGCGTAGGCGCATTCCTCCAGCACATCGGCAACGGGCATCGTGAACTGCTTGCTCACGCTCGTACCCCCGCCGTCGTTCCAGCCCATGATGGTCTTGCCCTCCAGCAGCAGGGCCTTCGCCCGCTTCTGGATGGCCTTGACCTCACGCTTGGTGAAGCCGGTCGTGAATAGCCCTTTCGCGCTCATCTCTCAAAGGCCGCGCGGGCTGCAGACGTGCTGGAAAAGAGGTTAAGCTGGATATGCGGCTCGTCAACCAGCTTGGTCCATGTGCCGCCCCAGGTGGTGCCGGGTATGTTCTTGGCCAATGCCCCCAGCGTCTTGTAGTGCGGGGAGTTGCCCAGGTACTCCTTGCCACGGAACACGCCGAAGTCGAACGCAAGTCCGAAGTTGTGCCAAGACTGTCCGCCTTTCGCATTGGTGACCTTGGGCCGCTGGGCAAAGAGCTTGTCCTGCTCCGCGTAGGTGCGGTTGCCGTCGATGATGCGGACCTCCACACCCAGCTCGCGGGCACGCGCGGTTGCGGCCTTGAGCCAGCGACGGGCGATCACCTGCGCCTTGGGCACCAGCGTGGCGATGTTCCGCTCGCTGCGCTCGTCAAACGTGCCGTACTGCTCCTTGGCGGCGCGGGCGGCTTCAATCCACTTCGACTCCGCCGCGCGCGTCAAAGGCCCCACGATGCCGTCCGTCTTTCCGGTGTAGTACCCCGCCAGACGCAGCAGCCGCTGCCAGTACCGCGTGTCTTTCTGGATGTCGGAAAGGGTCATCTCACTTGTCCTCCTTCCTATCCTTGGTGAGCACGCCGATAAGCCCGGCCACCGCCAGGCCCACCGCTATGATTTGCTCGGAAAGCGCGGGCTCGATGGTCGCCCCGCACGCCGTGCCCAGGGCCACCAGCCCCGCCCACGTCGTCCGCTCCGTCAGTCGGTTGATAATGTACTTGAACATGCCCTTACCGGGCATGTCAAAACCGGGGGAGGGCTAGAACATCCCCTTGACCTTGTGTGCAAACTGCCAGTTGCGGCAAGTGCGGTAGGCTTTCAAGTGGGCGTGGGGGTCTTGCGGGTCGATGTCGGCCTCCCCGAACGGCACTTCCTCGGCATCGTCAATCACGATGCGGATGCCGTGCCGGGCGACCTCCACAATATAGCCTTTTTTCTCGCGGAAGGCCAGGTGGAAGTTCCTTGCCCAGACGTAGGGAGAACTCACGCCGCAGAGGTAGTGGAAGGGCGCTGGGGCAAGCTCCAGCCCGGCGGCGTGGCGCGTGTCGGACGATATGCGGCGGTCGTACTCGCCCAGCAGGCACCGGGCGCAATGGACGGACAGGTCCACGCCTGTGACGCCCTTGAGCCACAGGTAGCGGAAAGCCCCGTCAACATTGATTTCGCGTATCGTCGCCATGTCGTTTTCCTTTCAGTATAGCACAACTCCCGGAAATATGCAAAGCATTTCTTTACAAACTTTTACGATGAAGCCGGAGCGAACCCGCGCGCTTGCTCCACCGCATCGAGGAGAGACTTCACCAGCGGCTCGTGGCGGTTGTGGCGGTAGTCGCCCGGATATTCCATGTTGAACTCGATGTTCACGGCCTCCTCGACCTTGGCGCGCGGCAGCTTCCTGGGAATGGACGCCACGGCGTAGAGCTGCGGCTCGCCCTCGCCGCCGTGGATCTCGACCTGCTCGAAGTATTGCAGCAGCAGGTCGCGCAGGGATTGGTGCGTGTGGAAGTGCTGCATCGTCCAGACCCCGCTGCGGTAGGTCGCCCCGAAGTTGTCCTTGTCGAGGAATTGCAGGTCGCGCGATTTGGTGTTGTTCTTCTTGAAAGTCTTGAGGCGTTCGGTGAATGCGTAGCTGCGGGTGCCGATGTGGATGCGCCCCCTGTTCCCGAGCAGGGCGTTGCAGGTCGTGAGCACGGCGTGCTCAAAGTAGCTGTTCACCACGGAATTGAGCACGCTGTCCAGCACCACCACATCGTAGAGTCCGTTGCGCGAGATGTCCATGTGGAGGCGGTTGATTTGCGCCACGACCTCGCGGACGTTCAGCGCACCCTTGGTCTGGTAGTGCGGTTCGTAGGCGAGCATCCTGTACCCCTGTCCGGCCAGCATGTCTGCGTAGGCGCAGCGTCCAGCCCCGAAGTCCACCGTGCGCTCCTCCTTGCGCAGCGTGGGTATCACCTCCGTCTCGTACAGGGTGGAGGTTATCTTGCGCGCTTTCTTGCCCTGCAAGCGGTGCATCTGGCAATGGAGCTGGTTGTACGATTTCACCCCCAGCACATCGTAGCAGTATACGCCGTACTCGATAGAGAGGTACTTCATCATCTCCTCCTCGTCCTCATGGGGTATCATGTAGACCAGCAGCGGGGTTCGGAGCTGGTGGCACGCCACGGCGTAGTCGGAATTGAGCAGCACGCGCCCGTCCTCGCTGCAAACGGCGCTGCCCCATGCGCCGTAGCGCAGGATGAGTCCGCTCATGCCGTTCACCACGATGGCGTTCGCGTTGCGGGGGTAGTGGATGGCGGCGTGGTCGAGGTAGGCGTAGGTGCCGGGCTCCAGCTCGCTGCCGGACAGGTCGAGCGTGACCTCGCTCTTACCTGTCTCGATGCTGTTGTGGTAGAGGTTGAAGCGTATCTCGTCCGTCCGCGTGATGCCCTGCAACCGGATGGCCGGGCAATGCGTGAACCCGATGGCCTTCATGGCGCGCGTGCGCTGGTGCCCGGCTGTCAGGATGCCGTTGCCACCGTTGATGATGACGGGTTTGATGACCCCGAACTTCCGCAGGCTCTCCTGCAAGAGCTGGAACTTGTCGTCATCCAGCTTGCGCGGGTTGTAGTCGGCGGGGCGCAGGTCGGCCAGCGGGTAGGACGGGATGAATTCGGCTTGGCTCATGGCGGGAGGAGAAAGGGAAAAATCACTCGTTGCGGAAATTCGCGTCTCCGTGCTCCAGCATTTCCAGGCACAGCCCGTTGTAGTTGCCGTGCTTGTCGCTGTACTTGTCGAGGAACCTCTCGAAGCGCGCGGCTTCGTCCGGCTGCAGGAAGATGCGCTTGGCTCCGTAGGAGAGCGCGGGCAGCACTTCCGCAGGGCTGGGGTTCTCGGCATCCAAGTCCACGGAGTCGGGTACATCCCCGATGTCCTCGGCTTGCGCCAGGATGTCCGTGAGCTCACGCCCGCTGAACCCGGTCAGCTCCAGGTCTATCTGCCCGTCCAGCTCGCGCAGCAGCGCGTTGAGCTCGCCCTCGTCTATGCTGGACAGCTCGGCTATCTTGTTGTCGGCGATCATGTCCGCCCACTCGGCGGCTTCGTTCTCGTAGTCCTGATAGTCCACAGGCACGCTCTCCAGTCCGAGCATGCGCGCGGCCATCAACCGCCCGTGGCCCTTTATCACGAACCCGCTGCGCTTGGAGACAACAATCGGGTTGCGCCAGCCTTGGTGGCGGATTATCTTGGCGAGGGCGATTATCTGCTCCTCCGGGTGCTTGTTCGGGTTGCGCGGGTTCTCTATCAGGGAGGCCGTGGGTTCCAGCGTGGTGTACGAGCAATAGACTGCGGGCATTGTTTCCATACCCGGTATGGAGTTGTCAAAAATCTGCTTGCTTTCTCGGCTGGCGGTGGTAGGATAGCGGGAGATAGAACGTCGTGAGACGTCCGTAAGAGTTTTTTTCATGAACATTTGAACGTCGTGAGACGTCCGTCGTTTTGCATTATTCATCCTAGAAGCCCCGCATTATTGCGGGGCTTCATTCGTTCTGAGGGAAGTCGCATAAAACACGTCGGTTTTTCGGGCGAGTCGAATCATAGTGCATTTTTGATTTTCGTCTTGCCTTTTCGCCATCAATGCCGTAGACTTTCGCTCGCGAGCATGCGAACGCCCGCGGAAAGCCTTTTGGTACAAACTTACAAGAACATCATGAAACGAACATTTGTCATCGCTATGCTGGCAGTCTCTCTCTTCGGTGCGCAAGCTTTTGCAGCCGACGGAACCAAGTTGGAAGGGGGATTTCTTGATGGGGATAAATATTTAGGGGTGTTCTCGGATACAGAGAATACTTACACCGTGACAATATCACCGGGATCCGAAGACTACTCTAACATTGAGATATGGGGATGTGAAAATGATTATGAAATGACTAATGTCACAATGACTGGAGGTGCCGTTAAACAAATTATAGGTCGCCACACAGATCAAGACCACAAACAATCAGAGACTCTTACCGAATGTATTATTACTATGGAAGGCGGCTTGGTTGATGGAGATGTCGTCGGTGGTCTGTTCCTTTACCGCTTGACTCCATCAGAAAGATTGCATGAACTTCAGCAACACACAATCAATATATCTGACGGTACGGTGATGGGGGATGTTATCGGTAACATGCGAAATGACGGGATCTCTGTCAATGTATTTGTGTCGTTGGGCAAAATCAACATATCTGGCGGTACAATAGGTGGGGCTGTTATAGCAGGGATGAACACATATGGAGCTATAACAGCCTGTGATGTCGAAGCAAGCGATGTACGCCTTAACAAGGGTGTTACTGGAGGAGTTACAGCAAATGGAGTCAGCTTCGGCAACTATGCCATAGTGAAAAATTGTGTGGTTGCCGGGGATATTCTAGGAGGGCAGGCGACAGGCAAAGCTTACGACAACCAGGCTATAATAACCGAGAGCAAAACGGGAAATGTCATAGGAGGAGTGAGTACAGAAGGAGATGCCACTAACAACATCGTTTCCTTAGTCAACAGCACGGTTTTGGGGAAAGTCATCGGCGGCGAGAGCGCTACAGGAGACGCCAAAAACAACACAATTACGGTGGCTGGGGGAATCATTGAGGGGGAAGTTGTACTTGCCCAAGCTGGACAAAATCGTGTTGCAACTGACAACAAGCTCATCCTGATAGGCTCAGGCGCACAGTACAAGGGAGTGACCGGGGACAACATCTTGATAAAAAACAACATTTTGGTAGGTGGCGGAGGCGGAGGAGAGTCCGGTAACACGGGCAATGCCATCGATATCTATGGAACAGGAATTTCTATTGAGAATCAAGGGCAAATATTTGGTGTGCAGGAATTGAACTTCTTCCTGACAAACAATCTGGTGGAAGCCGAAGCTCCCATGCTTACAATGGATTCAGTACTGTTAACAAAGGGTATTGGTTATGATTTGGAACTAAACTTCAACGCTGCGGAGGCCTTGGATTGGAAGCCTGGCGATTCCGTGACTTTGGTGAGCACCGCACTCGGTATTCAGCTTGATCCGAGCCTGCTTGCCAAGGAGTATGATATCAAGTATACGGACCCTGTGTCCCAGGAGGAAATGTTGACAGCAATTGCAAGGCTAGAGCTCATCCAAGACGGGACGACTCTTAAGCTGACAGTTACTGGCAACATCCCGGAGCCCACGACCGGCACTCTTTCCCTGCTGGCCCTTACCGCTCTCGCCGTCCGCCGCCGTAGGAGGAGGATGTAAGGCTTATATGGATTTGCAATATTCATCCCAGAAGCCCCGCATTATTGCGGGGCTTCATTCGTTCCGGGGAAGTCGCATAAAGTTTGCGGGAATCTGCTTGCGTTTCCGTAACGGCGTGATAGGATAGCGGTGGTTAGAACGTCGTGAGACGTCCGTCAGAGTTTTTTTCATTGATTTAGAGATTGGAAGCCCCGTAGCAATACGGGGCTTCCTTTATTCTTGGGGCTGTTCATCCTCCCCGGCGGGTACGCTCTCATGGCCCACCAGCTTGAGCATGAAGGCCGCGCACACGCTCATGGCCTCGCAGTCTAGTGTCTTGTCGAGTTAATTCGTTATAATACAATTCTAGGTGTTTGGGCGGCTGTATGCCTCTTGGCCCTCTCCACGGAATCAATCACCTGCCGCGCC